>QMSN01000162.1 GCA_003650865.1 Thermoprotei archaeon | reverse complement strand
GTCAACGATAAGGGGGAGCTCTACGCCTACAGAGACCCCATGGGCTTCAAGCCTCTATGCGTAGGCAGGGTTAACGACTTAGTTGTAGTGGCATCTGAGACGTGTGCTTTAGACGTACTGGCTGGCTTCAACGGCTGCGAGTACGAGCCTGTCAAGCCTGGAGAGCTTGTTAGGGTGTCTGAGGGTAGCATAGAGAAGATTCAGATAGCGTCCTCTAAGCGTAGGGCTAGGTGCATGTTCGAGTACGTCTACTTCTCAAGGCCGGACTCGGTCTTCGATGGCATATCGATATACAAGGCTAGGGAGAACATAGGTAGAGAGCTCGCTAAGAGGTGTCCAGCTGAAGGAGATATGGTTGTGCCCGTGCCAGACTCCGGTAGGACAGCTGCTCTCGGCTACTCAATGCAGATAGGCTTGCCCTTCGTGGAGGGCTTAATGAAGAATAGGTACGTCGGCAGGACGTTCATAATGCCCGGCCAAGACTTGAGAGACGAGATGGTGTCACTGAAGCTCAACGTGGTGAGGGACATAGTTCAGGGCAGGAGGATCGTGTTGGTTGACGACTCCATAGTTAGGGGCACCACAATGAAGAGGATAGTGAGGCTCCTTAGGAGAGGAGGGGCTAAGGAGGTTCACGTCAGGATAAGCTGCCCACCAATAATAAGCGCGTGCTACATGGGCATAGACTTCCCAACTAGGAGAGAGCTCATAGCTAAGATAATGAGCTTGGAGGAGCTGACACGCTACGTGGAGGCTGACACGCTTGAGTACAACACTATCGACGGCCTGCTCGCAGGTATAGGTCTACCGAGAAGTGAGCTCTGCCTAGCCTGCCTAACTGGAGAGTACCCACTCACTAAGAGCTACAAGCTTGAGCTCCTCGAAGAGCTCCTCGGGAGGGGTTGAGGAGGTCTAGGCCTTGGCTGGAATAGTTGGCTTATACGCATTCGACAAGCTGTGGAGGATGTCTAGGTTCACCTACTACAGCCTACTAGCACTTCAGCATAGAGGTCAGGAGTCTGCTGGGCTCGTCACGTGCTACGGTGAGGGGCTCAGCGAGCTTAGGGGTAAGGGGACTGTGGACAAGCTGTTTACGGAGGACGCGCTGACCTCCATGAAGGGCTGGATGTCGATAGGATCTGTGGATGCTGAGGTTAGGCCTGAAAGCTCCATTCAGCCTGTTGTCGTCTCAGAGCCTGTCAAGATGGCCTTCTGCATGGACGGTAAGGCCGTTAACTGGCGTGAGCTCGCTGAAGCTGAGGGGGTTAAGTCGGCTTCGGACGTCGAGGCCATAGCTAAGCTCCTCTCTAAGAGCATTAAGAGGCATGGCTCCCTCGAAGGAGCAGTTAAGCTCCTCGAGTCTCTTAAGGGTGGGTACTGCTTCGTAGCTTTGACCGAGTCCGGGGAGATGATAGCTGCTAGAAGCCCGAGTGGGCTTAAACCCCTCGTGATAGGCAGCTTCGGCTTCGACTATGGAGTCATAGCCTCTGAGAGCTGCGCCATAGACGTCATAGGGGCTGAGTACAAGGCTGACATACCTCCAGGCGAGGTCTACTTGTTCACCCCCTACAGCATTGAGAGGGCTAGAGCTGAGAAGAGCGAGGTCACGTACTGCTCGTTTGAGTACGTCTACTTAGCTAGGCCCGACTCCTACATAAACGACATAAGCATATACGAGGCTAGGGTGAGGATCGGCGAGGTCTTAGCTGAGGAGCACCCAGTCGATGGGGATGTCGTGATAGGTGTCCCTGAGACCGCCATACCCTTCGCCATGGCCTACTCAAATAAGACGAAGATACCTATAGCCATGGGCTTCGTCAGGACTGGGCCTCACGTCAGGAGCGCCATTAAGCCTACTCAGTTTGAGAGGCTTGTAGGTGTTCAGCTCAAGCTAAACCCTATAAAGCCCGCGATTAGGGGTAAGAGGCTCATCCTGATAGACGACAGCGTGGTTAGGGGGAACACCACTAAGAACACCGTGACTTTGATGAGGAATAAGCTGGGCGTTAAGGAGGTCCACGTAAGGATTGGAAGCCCCAAGATAATGTCCCACTGCCCATTTGGCGTTGAGGTGCCGCCTGAAGATGAGCTCATAGCCCGCCACTTGATGGACGACGAGGTCGCAGCAGTCGTTGGAGCTGACTCTTTCCACTGGCTCTCAGTGGACGGCTTGGTCAGAGCTATAGGCGTGCCTAAGCACATGCTTTGCTTGGGCTGCTTCACGGGTAGGTATCCTCCATGCTTTAAGGGATAGGTGGTAGTGGTGGTTAAGGTCTTAGTTGTTGGTGACGCATCTAGGGAGCACGCAATAGCCGATGCCTTTGCTAGGAGCTCTCAGGAACCCAAGCTCTACGCCGCCATGTCTAGGAGGAACCCTGGCATAGCTAAGCTCTGCAAGTCGACTGGAGGCTCGATAGCCATAGGCAACATAAATGACCCTCAGTTCGTCGTTAAAGCAGCTCAGGAGTTCCACGTGGACTTCGCCTTCATAGGGCCTGAGGAGCCCCTATTCCACGGGGTCTCCGATGCACTTGAGGAGGCTGGCATACCCTGTGTTGGGGCTAAGAGGTACATGGCGCTTGTCGAGATGTCAAAGGCCTTCATGAGGAGGCTCATGTGGAAGTACAAGGTTCCCGGCAGGCTCAGGTTTAAGGCCTTCAAGTCGCTTGAGGACGCCATAGCCTACGTCAATGAGTATGCTGAGAGCGTAGCTATAAAGCCCGCTAGGCAAGCTGGAGGCAAGGGCGTTAAGGTCATAGCCGACCTCCAAGTCTACTTGAGCAAGGAGAAGAAGGAGGTTAAGGCCGAACACGTCAAGACAGTCTACGAGAAGCACATGGCGGTCTACGACGACATAGACGACAAGGTCCTCATAGAGGAGAGGGTTGAGGGACCTGAGTACACGCTTCAAGTGTTCACAGACGGGAGGACTGTTAAGCCCCTGCCAGTGGTCCAAGACAACAAAAACGCCTACGAGATGGATATAGGCCCTGAAACTGGAGGAATGGGGTCTATAGCTGGTCCAGGCTGGCTCCTGCCATTCCTCACTGAAGAGGAGTACAAGAAGTCAGTGGAGATAGTGCAGGGAGTTGTCGAAGCGCTCTGGAAGGAGACTGGTGTTAGGTATAAGGGGGTCATATCTGGTCAAATGATGCTTACAGCCCTCTGGGG
>QMSN01000161.1 GCA_003650865.1 Thermoprotei archaeon | reverse complement strand
TAACGGTCAAGTTGTTCAGGGACGGCGTCAAGGTAGCTGACGCCAGTTTTCAGCTGTTTAAGAGGAAGAGCAAGCTGTCAATGTCGATAGGCGTGACCAAGGTTGAGCTTCTGCCTGGTGAGAGTAAGGACGTAAACATAACGATGTCAGGTCTGGTGATCGGCTATATGTACATCGTGAACATAACTGAGGGATCAGAGGTCTCAAGCCTGGTAGTTGACAACGTTGACATCGGTGACAGGTATGGGTTCATGGCCTGGAGCTCGGCGATGACTATTAAACTGAGGGTAGTCGGAAAGATGTCGAGCAAGGTCACAGTGTCTGTAACTGAGGTTGAGACTGGTGAGGTCAAGACCGCTGACCTTACGTTGACGGTTAAAGCCAAGGAGCCAGTGATAGTCACCAGGCCTGCCAACGTCAAGGTAAGGCCTGGTGAGTTGGTCACGGTCACCTTCACGGTCCATAACCTTGACGTTGGCTACACGTATAAGATAGTACTTGGAGGTGACCTAGTCGGTGGAAAGTTAATGAAGACTGGAACTAACGTTGTTGAGGTATCAGGTGTAACCAAGTACACTGATAAGATAGTAGGAAGTGCCCCAAGCGTCGCTGGACCATACTCGATAACTATCACATTAATGAATGTTGACACTGGTGAGACGGTGACGTCGAAGAGGATTGACATGGACGTCAAGAAGGAGAGGGTGAGGTTGACGATATCAGCTCCGACGTTAAAGGGTAAGACCGATACGTACGCTATATACGTTAAGAAGTATGAGGACGTCGTCGGCGTCGGTAAGAAGCTTGAGATATACTTCACGATACATGGATCACCTAACACTGAGTACACACTGGTGTTCGAGCCTCTATGGGGAATAATAAGCAGAGGTAGGATCATCAAACACTTTGAGTACAAGGTCAGGACTGATGAGAGAGGTGAGTATCACGACTCGATAATATTTGATAACACCGATGGAGTCAGGTCGTTCTATGAGAGGGCGATAAAAACGTACAGTGGCAAGCTTGAGCTTAGGATGAAGGTCGTGTCACCCACTGGAGCGGAGGATGAGGCAATCATCTACATATATGTTCCTCCACCACCTGAGCTGGGCTATGTAAGGGCTAAGCACATCAGACATATATTGCTCGCAAGAAGTATATAGTGAGGGTTGATGATCTGGAGGTACAGGCTTCTCCAGTCAGAGGTGACTCAGTACCTAGAGCAGTTGAAGATGGCGGGTGAGTGGTGGGGACTGCCTGAGGAGTTTGCGCCAGAGATACATGTCCCGTATGAGAGATATGAGTACACGTACGCTCCAGAGTATAGATATGAGTACGCTCCTAAGGTTGAGTACGCGCCACATATAGAGTACCCTAGCATACACCTTGAGCTTCATAAGACGTATGCTCCTGAGGTACACGTCCCATACGAGGAGGTTCACGGTCCACTTGAGATAAAGGGCATACCTCAGTACCCTGGTGCTGGAGCTCCAGAGGTGAAGCCTGGCTACGTCGCTGAGTTAAGGGTTGAGAAGGTAAGCGTCGAGCTCGGAGGTGCGATACCTATGGTGATAGAGGCATACAGGACTGGGGTCTACAGGGGTGTCGAGGTCGGTAGACGGCCAGTCGAGGGAGCTGTGGTTGACATATTCGCTGAGATGTTTGACCCTAGCGATAAGAAGGTTAAGACGATAATAATAGGAAGGGGAGCTACTGACAAGACGGGTAGGTTCGCGTTCAGCTGGATACCGAACAAGGAGGGCCTGTACGTGGTTTACGCTACTGTCGAGTTTCCTGACAGGAAGAAGGTAAACACGAATGCAGTCAGTGTAAGCGTTTTCTCATCGGTCTACACCGCTGAGGAGATGGTCAGGATGGCTCAGAGCGAGGCTAAGCTTGAGGAGATGATGGCCTGGGCCACGTTCATAGCCACTATAGCTGCGATAGTGTTGGTCATTCTTAAGAGGTGAGTTCCTTGGGTAAAAGGGTAAGCGGTATATTAGGAGGAGAAGGGGTTACTGAGGAGAAGGAAGAGGAGAGGCCATCAACCGAGACAACACCATCAATGCCTAAATGGTTGGAGGAGTGGGTTAGATATCAACAGATCGCACCATACATTACATCGACCGTTGAGGAGACCACTGAGGAGGTCGAGGAGACCGTAAGGAACGTTGAGGACGCGAGCAGGAGGGCTAGGGAGGAGGGCTTCATAGTGTTCAAGCCAGTCATAAGCAACGTGATAAGGATGGCTGAGGACGTTAGGGGTGCTATGAGCACCATAAGTAGGGTCATGGAGAGTGTACAGAGGAGTTACAGTGAGCTTGCAAGGACGATAACTGAGATAACTAGGACTGGTGACCAGTCGTCGTTAGCCATGATCCTCGCCAACTACCTATCAGAGATGAAGGATTTAAACATGAGCATTCAGTCAAGCATCGACAGGTTGTCCAGCGAGATATCAAACCTCTACAACAATCTGATCATGGCTATGCAGACTGCTAGGCGTCCTGAGGACTACCAGTTGGTCATCCAGGCTATATCCAGGCTTGAGGACGTGATGAGGACGTTGATGCAATATAGAAGACCCTCAACGATTGAGCAGATGATGCCAGTCATTATGATCGGCATGTTCGGTGTGATGGGGGTCATGATGGTCTACATGGGTGATGTCCAGGTGAGGGAGAAGGTAGTAACGGCGAGGTTGAACGAGGTTGAATATGAGGAACTTAAGAAGTACGCCAGCAGGTGGAGGATAAGCATAGCCGAGGCTGTGAGGGAGGCTATAAGGATGATGCTCAACTTCGACAGGAACAGGGTCATATACACTGACAAGGGGATAATCATACTCGATGAGAGGACTGGGACGTGGAGGCTGATGAAGGAATTGAATACACATGGTAATCAAAAGTAAATACATAGTGTAATTCAACTGTATTCGGGAAAAGAATTTAAGAATCACAATAACTATCTTTATCGGTGAGAGATGTATGCCACTCTCAATTGACGAGTTAGCGAGAAGGTTTCAGGAGGGAGTTAGAGGATCTGGTCCCAAGTGGGAGAGTAGAACCATAGCTGGCGTTAACAGATATAGAGAAGGTTTCGCTCCTGTGTACAGCGCTCAGATAGCATGTGCTGAGGCTGTAAAGAGACAAGGACTAGGCGGGTACGACGCCTTACTCG
>QMSN01000160.1 GCA_003650865.1 Thermoprotei archaeon | reverse complement strand
GGTGGGCAAGCTCACCATGGCCATCCTCATTGGAAAGGAGGAGGCCGCCAAGGCCGCGCTATACCCTGTCCTGCTTAGCAGCGCAGCCCTAATCTTGGAGGTGGCCTCCGGGCTCATGCCGCCCCACTGCTTGATAGCCCTGGCCTTCGCGCCCCTAGCTGCCTGGAAGGTCTACCAAGCTAGGAGGGTGTTTCAAGAGGGCAAGAGGTTAGTCCCCTGCATTAAGGCTGGGTTCCTGCACCTAGTGGGGGTCAAGGCGCTCCTAGCCCTAGGCTTGCTCCTAGCCCTTCAGATATAACAGAAAAGTATGATAGTAACTGGGAGTATAGAAGTGTATTGAAGGCGGTGGACACATGCCCTCAAACCCGCCCATTGAGAAAGTGCTCGAAGAGCTCAGGAGCGGGAAGATAGCTGGCGAGACTAAGATAACCATGGAGTGCCTTGATGCCATAGCTTCCTCCACAGTGTACTCCAACGCTAAGCGCCCCGAGGACTTCGAGCATGAAATAGCTGAGTACCTAGCCTTGTTCTTGAGGGAGAGGCCTAGGCTGATATTGCTTGCCAACGCTGCCCGCTACCTACTCAACGAGGTCAAGCAGGGGATTGAGAAGGGGCTGAGCGTCACTGAGTTAAAGAAGCTCGTCACGTTGAAGGCCATGGACTTCAACAAGTCCATGAGAGCCGCCATAGATAAAATAGGCGAGATAGGCGCTAGGTACATCGAGGACGGTGATGTCATACTGACCCATGGAGCCAGCACCACCGTGCTCTCGATCCTAGCCAAGGCTAAGGAGGAGGGCAAGAGCATCCAAGTCCTAGTCACCGAGGCCCGACCCGAGTTTCAGGGAAGGATATTGGCAATGGCGTTAGCCGACCTAGGGATATCCACTACGCTCATAGTTGACTCGGCCCATTACTACTACATGAAGAAGGTGCATAAGGTAGTGCTTGGAGCCACGGCCATATGTCCCAACGGCTGCATCGTAGGCAGAGTAGGGACAGGGGCCGTGGCCTTAGCGGCCCATGAACACAGGGTCAAGGTGTACGTGGCTGCCAACACTCAGAAGATAACCGCGGAGGTCGCCTTCGCTGAGGAGGCGAGCCACGAGAGAGGAGACCCTTCATGGGTCCTCCCCCAGGAGGAGAGCCGGAGACTCGGAATTTTCGTAGCCAACCCCGCCTACGATATAACCCCTCCCGAGTACGTGTCGCTCATCATAACTGAGAGGGGGGCTGTCCCTCCTCAAGGAGTCATACTGATAGCCAAGGAGATATATGGGTGGCCCCTCGTCACCTTCAAGGCAGCCGACTTCTTCGAGTACTTAGCTTAGCGTGGGCTCCATGTCCGAGGCGATAGCCGAGGTCAAGGAGGTCTTCAGGGAAATAATGCTCCACGTCCTAGAATGCGAGGACGAGCTAATCCTAGAACTAAACGACCCAGGCTTAAAAGAGGCCGTTAGGAGACACTTCGAGAACCTGAGGTCCCAGCTAGCCAAAGTATACGTTAGGAAGTTGAGGAAAGAGTACGAGAGGGAGATTAAGGCGTTTAGCGAGAGGCTCGATGTAACCTTCCTACCGAGCAAGCTCATACCGAGGCCGCCCCGAAGCAGAGACAGGGCCCGAACATGGATTGAAAGGCTAAGCTCCATACTCGAAAACTATGAAGAAGCAATAAAGCAGTTGAGGAAGAAGGCCAGCTAAGAAGGGGCCGTGCGGGGAGGATGAGCTGGCAACAATGGTGACCGTGCTCAAGGCCACCAAGGAGGACATCGACAAGTGCAAGATATCTAGTGGCTTCACTAAGTGGGTGTCCTCCCACGACGAGAAAGGCAAGGAGGAGCTAAGGCAGCTATTGAGGTCGAGGCTCGAGGAAGGTATGGAGGTGTGGCTGGCCGTTGACGGAGACGAGGTCGTCGGCTTCGCCATAATAAGCGACTGGCCAGCCCTACCGGGGGCCAAGGCAATAGAGGCCATCGAGGTAGCTAAGCCTTATAGAGGTAAGGGGATAGGCTCCATGCTTTTAAGCAAGATAACCAGTGAGCTCGATACCCTCATGGCCCTAATGCCCTCGCCTGATAAAGGCTACGAGAAGGAGCTCGAGAAGTTCTATGAGAGGTTCGGCTTCAGGTATATAACCGACGACTACATGGTGAGGATCCCAAACGGCCCCGATAGCGGCTATAAGCTTAGACGGTGGATAGAGCAAGTCGATAGGTTGCTCGAAATCTACCAAGTGTTGTTGAAGGAGATGAAGATAAGGCACGACATGATCTACGAGCACATGCCTAGGATGGCGGGTGAGCGAAGGGAAGCAGAGAGGAAAGAGGCTTCGTAGAGTAGTGGAGGTTATTTAAAGCTTATAAAGCCACTAATAACTTCACTAGCCCGGGAGCCATGCCCTACAAGGCCAAGCTTGTCATAAAGGCACCCTTTGAGGGTGACCAAGGCATAGCTAGGATAGACAAGAAGACCATGGAGTACCTCGGCGTAAAGAAAGGGGATAAAATCGAAATAACAGCTAGCTTCTGGTCGGTTAGAGGTACCTACACAATAGCCACTGTCGACGAGCTTCCCCCAGAGGACGAGGGACAGGGCATCATAAGGCTCGCAAAGGACCGTCTCTTAGACGGCAACTTTAGGGTGGGAGACAAGGTAATCGTTACTAAGGCTTAAAAAAATTTTTTAAAATTATCTGATAACGGGTAGTTGGCCAGCCAATAGGAAGCAGTACCTCATGAAGGCCCCGCCAATCAATACACAGAGCGACGCCACTATCATCAACGGCGCGTAGAGTCTTATGAAGGCCGCTGTCCTACCCTTCCATGCTAGCAGCGCGACGAGGGCCATGGGCACTATTAAGCCTAGGAACACGAAGCCGCCCCAGAACAACGGTGCAAGCTCGCCGAAGGCTAAGATCTGAGCCGACGCCCTAGCCACCTCCGATGGGCTGTTCAACATGATGTACAGGTACAGCATGGCTGCGCCGAACTCTATGGCTAGCATGTAGCCGTCGGCCACGTCCAGCCTATGCATCATCTCCACGAACAACTTCCTAGACTCCTCAGTAACCTGGACGAGCCTCAAGATGGCGATGCACAGGCCAATGGCCATTAGCGCGGTGGAGACCCCTGAGACGTAGAAGAGCACGGTTATTAGTGGTGTTTCCCAGAATGGTTGTGCCCATGCTATGCCTAGTACGAAGCCTGTGTAGCCTGCTAGCCCTGACCCTAGTATGAATAGTACT
>QMSN01000159.1 GCA_003650865.1 Thermoprotei archaeon | reverse complement strand
TAAGCTCGTGGTCGAAGGTTTAAAGAGCTGCGGCAAGGACGTTGAGGGATCAGCCATCGTGCTGCTAGGCGCTGCTTTTAAGCCAGACTCCGCTGATCCTAGGCACTCACCAGTTGAGGAGGTCTACGAGGAGCTTAGAGGTCTTGGAGCTCGTGTTAGGGTCTATGACCCCTTAGTCCCCTTAGAGTTGCTTAGAGATATGGGTTACAACGCATGCGACAGCCTTGAGGGGGCTATTCGTGAAGCCGATTGCTTAGTAGTGGCTGTGCCTCACAGCGTGTTTAGAGGTGAGCTTGGAGAAAAGCTTGAGGAGTTCTCAAAGGAGGTTAAGATGCCAGCGCTGATAGTCGACTGTTGGAGAATAGTGGATCCAGCTAGGGCTAGATCCCTAGGCTTTAAGTATCGAGCTGTTGGGAGGAGTCTGAGTGAGTGAAGTCAAGGTTTCAGTTATAGGGGTTGGCTTCTGGGGTAGGAATCACGCTAGAGTGATAAGTGAGCTAGAAGATGCAGTGTTGGAGGCGATCTACGACTTAAACCCAAGCGTTGCTCAAAGAGTTGCTGAGAGGTTTAAGTGTCATGTTGCCTCAAGCCTCGAGGAAGCCATTAGGAGGAGCGATGCTGTAACCATATGCACCCCCACCTCAACCCACTACGAGATAGCCTTGAAGGTCATACGCGAGGGGAGGCACCTCCTCGTGGAGAAGCCCATGACTATGAGGAGCATTGAGGCGCTGAAGCTCATCAGCGAAGCTGAGAGGAGAGGTGTCCTGTTGACGGTTGGGCACATAGAGAGGTTCAACATGGGCGTCCATAGGCTGCTGGAGCTGGTGGAGAAGGGCTCTCTAGGAGAAGTGCTGTCCATTAGGGCTAAGAGGGTTTCTGGAGGAGCTGGGAGGATAACCGACGTAGGCGTCATGCTAGACCTAGCAATTCACGACCTAGACCTAGCCATGTTCATTCTCAGGGATAAACCTAAGACCATATACTCAATCGCCGGCCGTAGACTCTCCACAGAGCACGAGGACTACGCCTACGTGATGATATCTATGCAGGGAGGTGGTCAGGTCTACGTGGAGTCCTCTTGGCTCACTAAGAGCAAGGTGAGGCTTATGGAGGTGACGGGTACCAACGGCGTCGCGACGCTTAACTTCTTAACTCAAGAGGTCTCAGTTGTGCTGGGCAACGAGGAGTTTAAGTTAAGTGGTGAGTGGGTTGAGCCCCTTAAGCTTGAGCTTGAGAACTTCGTTAAGTCGGTTAGGGGTTACAGTAAGCCTTTGGTCTCAGCAGTTGACGGTTATAGAGCTTTGAAGTGCGCTGAGCTCGCATTGAAGTCGTCTGAGCTTGGGAGGCCTGTAGAGGTTGAGTTCGAGCTTTAACGCTAAGAGAGCTGTAGATGCCACTCGAAGGCTCGTAGAGTTGGTGCTTGAGATAAGTGATGTGTGGAGGGGTAAGGCACCGATCTACGAGCTGAGCTTGAGCGATGTAGAGCGCCTCAGAAGGGCTCTGGAAGAGGCTAAGAGGCTTCTTGAGGAGCTAGAGGCTATGGTGAGAAGGCTAAGTCATGGGTCTAACCTCGATGTGTAAGTCGAATCTCCTACCTATCTTGTCGAGCTTCTTACGGCACTTCTTCATGACTATCGGCAGGTGGTGCCTAGGCACGTAGATGAAGGCAACACCCTGCTCCGGCATTTCAACTTCGAAGTCGGGCGTGAACTTGCCTATCGCGTGCTCAAGCGCCTTAACCACGACAGCATTAGACGCCTTAATGCTCTTCTTGACGGGGACCACGAAGGTCCTCTCACCGAACACGTATAACTCGTACTCAGGCTCGTCGGAGAGGAAGTCCTTGACCACTACTACGGGCCTCGCCAAGTCCTCCTCCTTTAAGCCGTGAGGTATCTTTATCGTGGTCTCTATGGAGTAGACCTTCTGGACATTGCCCTCGCTTATGAAGAGCACGGTGTCGACTATGGAGGGTATCATGCCTAGCTCGACCCTACCCACAAACCTCTGTATGGCGTCTATGGGCGTCGTCGCGTGGACAACCCCTACCATGCCCACGCCAGCCAGCCTCAAGTCCGCGTAGAGCTTGAAGTCCTCAGTATCCCTCATCTCGTCAAATATCGTGTAGTCAGGCCTGCTCAAGAGGAGCACGTCGTGGATCTCCTGCGAGGAAGCCGCACTCTTGGAGTACTGGGTTATCTCCATGGGCAGCTGGAGGTCTCTAGGAGCCTCTATGGTCTTCACTATCTTGCTCTTCCTCTTGTAGTACTCAGCTAACGCCTGAGCAAAGGTGCTCTTACCCATACCTGGAGCTCCAGCTATTAGTATACCTTCAGCGTGAGAGTCCAGCCTCTCCACGAGCTTAGGCGGCAGGTTGTAGTCCTCCAGTCTAAGCTTGACTATAGGTCTGACAGCTGTCACCTCGAGGCCATCTGAGAATGGAGGTCTGGTTATGACTATCCTGTAGGGGCCAAGCTGTATTATCGTCGAGGTCTCCCTGTCAACCTCCACGAAGCCGTTGGGCGAGCTCCTAGCCTTCTCTATGATCTCCCTTATAATCGCCTGAAGCTCCTCGTGGGTCATGGGGGTATCCCTTATGGGCTCAAACATCCACCTGCCAGGCTGACCCCTCTTAGCGTAGGGTATTACCCCCTCCTTCAAGTGGACCGACATGGTCCTATAGTCGAAGAAGCTCTCGAGCTTAAGCCTGCCCTCAGGCTTAACGTACATGACGTTTATCCCCATGGCCTCTGATACCTTAGCCATGACCATGTCGCAAGTTATCAGCATGCCCTTGAGGTCTAAGGCAAGCTCCCTAATAGCCTCATTCAGCCCCTCAACTGTTAGCCTTCTCTCACCGTTGGTCTCCCCCACGAAGACCAGCTTTACGCCCTTAACCTCACAAGCCTCTCTAAGCTTTGAGAGCTCCTCAAGCCCTGAGAAGTCGTTGAACTTCGCCTTCCTCTCGAGCTCGCTTATGATGCCTCTATGAACGACGAGCCTATTCTTGACTACACCCTCCTCAACGAGCTTCCTAGCGACTCCAGCCTCTATAGCTAATATGTCTGGTATAAAGGCTTCAGGACTCAACATACTCTTAACTTCACACCTCATCTTCCACACAATTCACATAGCCGTTTTAGTGGATTTGAGTGGAGTGTTTTATAAAGGTTTTCAATGATAGAGATAGGGAACAAGGCTCATGGTGGTCGCTGTGAAGCTAAGCGAAAAGCTGTATTACTATCCAGAGAC
>QMSN01000158.1 GCA_003650865.1 Thermoprotei archaeon | reverse complement strand
GTCCACCCACATCAGATATGACTACTGGGAGGCCGTGCATCATGCACTCAGCAGCTGCCATGCCGAAGGGCTCATACCTCGAAGGTAGAACTCCTAGAGCAGAGCCATCTATGTAGGCGTAGGGGTTATCGGTGTAGCCCGTTATCACAACCCTTCCTTGAAGGCCTAGCTCCTCAATGAGGGCTCTGACGTCTCCCTCTAGAGGTCCATCACCCACGAGCAGGAGCTTAGCCTTGGTGTTTTTCTCAGCGACAGCCTTAAACGCCTTGACCAGCGTGTCCACGCCCTTCACAACGTCTAGCCTAGCTATACACACAACTCTACAGCTGGAGTAGTCAGGCTTGACCTTGGGGTTCGGCTCGTCGACTGGGTTCGGTATGCCATAAGCCTTAGATGGCTCTACGCTAAAGCGCTTGACTAGCACCCTCCTCATCCAGTTCGAGCAGCCCACGACAGCGTCAGCGTGCTTAGCTGCGTGAAGCCAAGTCCCATAGACGAGGACTCGGCGTAGAAGCCCAGCTCGGTAAAGCTCGATCTCGTAGAGGGGGTCCCCCTCAACAGTCAAGACGAACCTCCTACCAGTAAGCCTAGCTATCAAGTAGAGGGGGAATGCGATCCTCGGTATGTGAGCGTGGATTACGTGAACCCTCTTCTTCAAGGCTGTTGTGAAGGCCTTGGAGAACAGTAGAAGCCAAGTCAAGAACCTCTTAATCGGGAACTTCAGAACCTCAACCCTCAGTAGCTTAAAGATCTTAGCGTAGAGCTTGTGGCAGGGCTTCGATGACGGCTTGACGCTGTAGACCTCAACTCCGAGCTCAGCTAAGCCCAACGCTATCCTAAGCATAGCTAGAGTGGCACCACCACACTGACCTGGATCCACTATGAGAACTCTGAGAGAGCTCCTCGACACTTCAGTCATCTCCAAGTCGACGCTCCACAGCTCAACGCCAGCTTGTAGGGCTCATCCTGTTAGGAGTATGCGTGAAGTATTTAACTTTAAGCCTAGAGCAAGTCTCTTAACTGGTGCTCATTAGTGTTGATCACGATTCTACTTAAGTAGAAAAGTATAATGGCTTTGAGCCTCACACTACTCGACTAGGAGGATTGAATGGAGGTCATGAAGCTCTTAACGTTCACGCCGAAGCTAGTGGGCTACGAAGCCCCTGACTTAGCCTCCTGCATATACGATGAGATAACGCTGCTATCGAGGCACTTCGACGAGCTCTACGTGGTAACCGACGAGTACAGTAGAGAAGCTTGGCTTCCCAGCAACGTCAAGGTGATCGAGGTTCCCAGTAGAGGGTTAAGGAAGCTCATCGAGAAGCCTCGAGTTGTGAAGAACGTTAGCGGTGAAGTCGACCACATATACTTAAGGACTCAATCGATAGATGAGGTTATGGCCACTTTGAAGGCCTCTAAGAGCATGGATGTAGTGGTAACAGTGCCGGGGACATGGGTCTTCCTGGAGAAGGGCTTGAAGACTTGGCTTTTGAGGAGGCTCTACGAGAAGCTCCTCAACAAGGCTAAGGCCGTAGTGGTCTACGGAGAGAGCATGCTGAACGACGTCAAGAGGGTTTTCTCTAAGTTTAGGGGTGAAGGCAAGATCCAGGTGGTTAAGAACAGCATAAACCTAGACAGATACGTCTACAACGAAGAGGCTGGATCAAGGTTTAGGGAGAAGCTCAGCTTGAAAGAAGATGATGTAATGATACTCTCGATAGGAGTTTTAAGGCCCCTCAAGGGCTTCCACATATTACTGAGAGGCTTTATTGAGATAGCTGAAGGGCACCCGCGAGCACACCTAGTCGTAGCTGGGCCGCAGCCAGATGAAGGGTATAAGCGAGAGGTCGAGGCGTTAGCCTCAAGCTCAACAGTGAGAGATAGAGTTCACGTCGTGGGTCCCATACCAAACCGAGAAGTCCCAGTAGCACTATCAGCAGCCAAAATAAACGGCCTATTCGCGTTAACGCCGCTAGCAGGTGAAGGAGTTCCTAGAGCTCTCCTAGAGGCCATGGCCATGGGGCTTCCATGCATAGCAACCGATGTGGGGTCAGTAAGGGACTACGTAAAGCATGGAGAGACAGGCCTCATAGCTAAAGCAAGCATAGAAGACGTAGCCAGCAAGCTCCTAAGCCTACTAGAGGACGAGGAGGACAGGAAAACTATGGGTGAGAGGGCTAAGGCATGGGTACAGGAGAACTGCGACATGAAGAGGAACATGGAGAAGATAGCGTCAATAATAAAGTCCTAAGCGCATGTGCCAGCGAAGGTTAAAGGCCATAGGGTTAAGTTAAAAGAGCAAGAAGGCCTAGTACTTCTTAGGAGAGCTGAATTGTCGTATGAAGAAGCTGAGCTATTAAAGAAGAGAGCTGAGGCTTTCTTGAGGAACTCCGAGTACCTCATAGAAGTGGGTGAATGGGATCTAGCAGCTTTCAACTTAGAGCAATACTGCCAGCTAATATTGAAGTACAAGCTGCTAATTAAGTCTGGAAGTTACCCGAGAACTCACTCCTTGAGAGAGCTCATAAGGAGGTTGAGGAGTTACGATGAGAGGATCGTAGAGCTCGTGGACGACGTCGACAACTTAATGTACGTGACAAAGCTCGAAGACGCCTACATAGTGTCTAGGTACTTGCCGAGGAGCTACGAGGAGAATGAGGTTAAAGCCATGCATAGATTCGTAAAGGAGGTGTTTAAGCCCATTGTCGACAAGCTATGACGTGAACTACGACTTGAAGAAGTTAAAGCAGCTGAGAAGCTACATGGAGGTGGCGAGGCAAGTCAAGGAGGTGGTGCTGAGCATCGACCCAAAAGCCGAGGTCTACGTATTCGGCTCCACGGTGAAAGGCATGTACACAGCAGCCAGCGACATAGACATACTCGTAGTCTCAGAAAGAAGAGACCTAGAGTACAAAATCAAAGTTGAATCGTACAGACGAATAGACGCACCAATAGAAATACACTTCACAACACCCAGAGAGTACGAGCAGTGGTACAAGAGGTTCATCGACGCCATTAGGAGAGTGTAAGCCTCTTTACTCTGATTACACATCATGACGCCATTATAGACTCTTCATGATCACGCAACTCCTTAGCTTGCTTAAGTCCTCAAGAAGTATTGCTACATTATATTCTTTCGCATCTCTACCAACCTTCCTAGACAACGAAAATCAAACAAGGATCCGATTCTCCTCCCCTAAATCTCATCAAATCCACTAGGAAGAGGCAAGTCCCTAACCTTACCGAGCAAAGGCATAGCCATATAC
>QMSN01000157.1 GCA_003650865.1 Thermoprotei archaeon | reverse complement strand
CTTTTATTGGTCGTGGGGTATCTTGAGAGCATGAGGTGAAGCTACTTGTCCAGAATAGAGAAGTTTGCTAAGAGGTGGGATAGGCAGATCAGGGAGCCCATAACCACGAAGGTCAAGTCGCTCGTCATACCAGACGCTCCGCTGAAGCACAAGATAGACTTGGCCATGAACAAGCTAAAGCTCCAGCTCAACAAGCTGGACCAGGTTAGCGTTAGGCTGATGGAGAGGGACAAGAAGATCTTCGAGAAGGTTGTCGAGGCCTTCATGAAGCACGAGATGGACAGGGCAACTCTCTACGCGAATGAGCTTGCTGAGCTCAGGAAGATGAACAAGATCATACTCTACAGCAAGCTCTCACTAGAGAAGGTGCTGCTGAGGCTTGGAACCATAAAGGAGGTTGGTGAGCTAGTAGTCGCCATGGCCCCAGCCCTAGACGTTGTGAGGAACATTAAGGGAAGCCTATCCGGAGTTCTCCCCGACGCTGAGCAGGAGCTCAGCGAGCTAGGCGACATACTGAACAGCTTGGTCGTAGAGGCTGGCCAAGCCACAGGTCAGTCGGTGATGCTCGAGGCTAGTGAGGAGGCTCAGAAGATACTGGAGGAGGCCATGGTCGTAGCCGAGCAGAAGATGAAGGAGAAGCTGCCCGAGATCCCAACTGGAGTCTCAACAAAGCAGAAGGCTACGAGGTGAGGGGGTGAGGGTTGATGAGCGAGTTTACGGTGGCTGAGTTCGTCAGGTACGTAAGCAAGCAAGTTAGGGACCCCTATGGCAGGCTTGTGGGCAAGATAGCTGCCTTCATAAGCGACGCCTTGAGCAATGTCAAGACCGTGGTTCTAGAGCACGGCGATGGAGAGTTCAACAGCTACTCCATGGACTACATCTCCATAGAGAACGACATAGTCAAGGTGCTCTCAGCCCTCAAGGTCGAGGCTAGCAAGGTGGCTGGCGAGCTAGCGCTAGCTTGGAAGAAGAGCTTAGCCCTAGAGGAGCTACTGGAGAAGAAGGAGATAACGTCTGAGATCTACGAGCACTTCCAGTCTCAGTTCAACACCACCCTTAAGGAGCTTAAGGACAGAGCCTCTGAGATACTCGACAAGATAAAGGGCAGGATTGCGGAGCTGGAGTCACAGATCAAGGTGCTCCAGCTGGCCACCACGAGTGCCAAGATATCCTACAGGATAGGTGAGATCGACGAGAGCTACTTCAACTCAATAATGAACATGATACAGACGGGCATGAACAGGATAACCAGCGAAAAGAAGGACTTAGAGGCCTCTGCCAACGAGCTCGAGAAGCTCTTGACAAGCCCGCCTGAGCTACCTAAGGCTGGTGAAGCTGAGGAAGAAGCTGAGGACCTTGGTGCCCTAGTGGTGCACGTCAAGGACTAACAGCGCAACAAGGAACAGTGAGGTGAAAGAGGTGCGCCGATTATGGAGCAAGCTGAGGAGAACCCCTCTTAAGGAGAGGATATACCAAGCGCTCAAAGTCCTCAACATGCAGCATCGAAGGCTACAGCAGCTCTTAGCTAGGCTTCAGGAGAGGGATAAGGAGCTCTTCAACTCTTGCGCCATGGCCAAGGCGTGGGGCGACGAGCTCCACGCAGTTCTTTACGCCAATGAGCTCGTCGAGCTCAGGAAGCTCACCAAGACAGTCATGGCGAGCAGCTTGGCGATAGAGCAGGTGGTCTTGAGGCTTGAGACCATAGAGCAGCTCGGTGACGCTATGGTTCACCTGGGTCCAGTGGTCAAGATCATACAGGGGCTTAAGGGCCAGCTCACCAACATAATACCTGAAGTCGCGGTGGAGCTCGAGAACGTCAATAACGTGCTCGGCAGCATACTGATAGATATAGGCGAGGCTAAGGGAGCTGAGGTAGTCGCTAGCAACGAGGAGGCCTTAAAGGTGCTTCAAGAGGCTGAAGTAGTCGCTGAGCAGAGGCTCAGAGAGAAGCTGCCTGAGCTCCCAACACCAATAACCGAGAAGCTGCCTGTAGTAGCGTCAAGCTCAGTGTCGAGTGGAGGTAGAGGATTCGACTTAGAGGAGAGGATTCTCCAGTACATCAAGGATCATGGGGGAGAGCTCTTCATAAGTAAGTGCGCTTCAGACCTCAACGTAACCCCACAAGACGTGAGGAGAGCTATTGAGAAGCTCGCCTCTGAAGGTAAGATCAGGACCATCTGACACCAACCTTTTCTTTAACTAGAGCTTGAGGCTTGAGAAGCCTACCCTTGGAGGGAATACTGTGATAGCTGGCGAGCTCGAGAAGATGGCGTTGAAGTACGCGATGGACGCCATAAACTACGAGAAGGAGGGGTTGAGAGGGAAGGCCATTGAGAGCTATAGTAGAGCTGCTGAGCTCCTCTTCAAGCTCGTTAGGTTATACCCAAACTACTCGCTCAATAAGGTGTTGGTCGAGAAGGCCCTCATGTACCAGCAGAGGGCTAAGCAGCTCCAGATGGACGTCCCCATAAGCCTTGGAAGCCCTGAGAAGACTTTTGAAGTGCAGCAGTCAACTGATGAGTTCCTGCTGATGGAGAAGCCTAGGGTCACTTGGGATGACGTGATAGGGCTCGACCACGTCAAGAAGGCCCTAAGGAGAGCCATAATACTCCCAACGAGGGTTAGCCCCGAGAGGCTGCCTCTAGGCTGGTACACGGGGATACTCCTCTTCGGCCCCCCCGGCTGCGGGAAGACCCTTATAGTGGCTGCTCTAGCCTCTGAGCTTAACGCCTCCTTCTACATAGTGGACCCCTCAGTCATAGTCTCTAAGTGGCTTGGAGAAAGCGAGAAGAACGTGGCTAGGCTCTTCGAGCTCGCTCGCAAGTCAGCTTCTAGGCAGAAGCCAGCCATAATATTCATAGATGAAGTGGACGCCTTAACAGGGGTCTACAGCAACGAGGTTGGCGGAGAGGCTAGGATGAGGGGGCAGCTCCTCAAGGAGATGGATGGCTTAAAGTACAAGGGGAGGAGGCTTTACGTCTACGTGATAGGCGCCACGAACAAGCCTTGGCTCCTCGACCAAGCCTTCTTAAGGAGGTTCCAGAAGAGGGTATACGTCCCACCTCCAAACCACGAGGCTAGGGTGGAGCTGTTTAGGCACTACACGAAGAAGTTTAAGCTGGCTGACGACGTGGACTTCGAGGAGCTGGCCTCGATGACTGAGGGTTACACGGCACACGATGTAGAGGAGGTCTGTAGGGAGGTTCAGTTCAGGGTCATAGAGGAGTCCCACGAGGAGCCTAGAGAGGCTACGAGGAGCGACTTCATAGACGCCATAAGGAGGAGGAAGCCCTCAGT
>QMSN01000156.1 GCA_003650865.1 Thermoprotei archaeon | reverse complement strand
TCGGCGAGGTAACCGTCATAGGTGCAGGAGCTGGTAGAAGGCCTACTGGTTACGCCCTCCTCAACGACTTGATAAGCATAGGCTCAGCCCTATAGGGCTAGACGCCTTGAAGTGAAGCCAGAACCTCCCTACAAACCCTCTCCTCTTCACCTTTAACCTTCCCCAGCAGAGCTTCAGCAAGCTGCTTAGCGTGTATAGCTGCAGCTCTCTCCTTATCACAAGTCCTGCCGAGCCTAGGAGCTCTACAGTAGTGGCATATCCTCAAGCCGAGGTAGTTGAAGAGCTCCTTAGAGACCCTCATGCCCACGATCTCCTGAGAGGCAAACCTCGTTGAGCCGCATGGAGACTCCCTTAAGACGCCCACGTGGGTTATGACGCCATCCTCAAGAGATACCTCGAGCAAGGGCCTACCAAAGCGCTTAGCGAACTCATCCACCTCACTAATCCCAGTATTGTCCTCGAGGGAGCAAAGCGTTGAGGGAGCGATCACGCGAGGGTTAAGCTCAAGAGCTTGCCTAAGGAAGCCTAATCCAAAGCTCACACCCAAAATCGTGGGCAAACCCTTTTCAACTAGAGCTAAGACTATGTCTGGATGCCTGACGTAGGACAGGTAGAGGTTGCATGGAGGCACATCGAGTTCAACTTCATCTAGGAGGGGTGATGAAGGATACTCAACCTCGATCCAAATGGCATCAAAGAAGCGCTTGACATTCTCATAAGCCCTATCTCCATAAACACCATCGCTCACAACTCCAACCCTCAAGGATCCACCCTCCACACGCAGAGATGGCTCAGCAATATAAAGCTTAGAGCTAGCCATGGAAGTAAAGCTTCCATCTGTAACAAATAGTTACAGATTTATTAGAGTTATGTTTCAATTTGAAAACTAGCCTAAGATGCGTTGATGTTTTAAGTTAATATTAACGCCAAGAATAGCGCTATGATCCCGCTGAGGTATATGCCGTCGAATGTCCCTGCTCCGCCTATGCTGACCATGGGTGACTGGAGCTTGTCGAAGTGCTTAACTAAGTTCAGTACGTCGGCTCCTAGGAGTGTGCCTATAACTGCTCCAGCGTAGGCTATTGATGGCGCTAGTGACATTACGCCTAGGGCAGCTGAGAGAGTTATGGCCGATAGCGCTGATACGAGTGGAGGTATTAGTGCTGGCACCACTATGCCCACTCCAGGCACTATTCTTGAGGATAGATGGGAGACAACTGTCACTAGAGCTGCGACGCCCACTAGAACCCCTAGTCCTTGAGCTCCACTTTGATGTACTGCTAAGAGGGATACTACGAGTATCGATATCGCTAGTGGAATGACGGCTCCACCCAAGTTGACTGCTACAGCCGTGCTCGACATCACGTACCTAACCCTAAGCGTTGGGTATGGTATGCCGAATATAGACACGTACTCAAAGTCTGGCACAGCTACTTGCCTTGGAACCTCCATTAAGACGACGTTCACAGGGCTTAGGGCCATCGAGAGGAGCACCATGAGGACGGCTATGGTGTAGCCCACGTGCACCCCTAATCCCAGCGGTAGGAAGGCGAGGGCTATGGCTTTAGGTATGAAGTAGAGCCATATCAAGGGCGCTATAGCTATGAATAGCAAGAGCACTAGGAACATGGGGTGTGACGGTGGGTGGAGGATGAGCCTCCTCTTCATCAACTACAGCTCCAAGCTAGACATGCATCTACTTGATTTAAGCATTACCTAGGGCTCGTTGCAGCCAGCTCGATTTACACGTAAAGGCTTATCATGGGGGAGGGTAGGGTAATACTTGGTGTCCATAGTTGATCCTGGTAAGCATCTTCAGGTATCCACCTGAGAATAGGGATAAGCTCATTGAGCGCTTCAAGACGTATCGTAGACCTGAAGGCGTTAGGGTTCTTGGGAGGTACACGTTAATAGGCAAGCACACGATAATAACGATATTCGACGTTGACGACTTGGAGGCTTTGAAGAAGGTCATCCATCACTTCAGCGACTTAGGAACCTACGAGATCTCTCCTGCTCTACCAACAGAGGAGGTCTACGAGAAGTTCTGGTAGACTTCAACCTCCACCTTCTTTACTTGAACTTACCCTTATCCTCTAAGGCAAGCGAAAAACCCTGTGGACGTTGAGGTCATCCACTTAGGCTGGTGCTCGCCGTTGGATCATCAGGGATATTCGCGTAAGGTTTTAGCTAAGAGCTTCTACTCTGAAGACCCAGCTTTAGTTGCTGAGAGGCTTCTCGGAGCTCTGCTCGTCAGGGTTTATCGTGGCGTTAGGCTTTCAGGGGTAATCGTTGAAGTTGAGGCCTACTACGGCTCTTGGGATCCTGCTTCACGAGCCTATAAGAGCATGAGGGGAGACTTGGCGAGAACCCTCTACGGCGACGTGGGTCTAGCCTTGGTTTACGGTGTGCATAAGCAGTGGCTTCTCAACGTCGTAGCTCACCGTGAGGGTGATGGCGGAGCAGTATTGATAAGGGCTATTGAGCCCCTTGAGGGGATTGACTTAATGGCTAAGCTTAGAGGAGTGAGGGACTTGAGGAGCCTCACTAACGGGCCTGGCAGGCTGACGAGAGCGTTAGCAGTGGACAAGAGCTTCCACAAGAAGCCGCTCTACGAGGAGACTTACGGGTTGTGGATTGAGGAGGGCTTCACAATTGATGAGAGCAGAATTGCTAGAAGCAAGAGGATAGGTGTGAGCAAGGACCTCGATGAGCCCTTGAGGTTCTACGTTAAAGACAACCCCTACGTCTCGAGAATCTAAGTTCAACTTATAAGGGTATACGCGTAGTAGTCAGCGGTTTAGATGAGCTCAAGCCTCGTCTTCGGCCCCGTGAAGTCTAGGAGGCTCGGGTCTTCTCTAGGTGTAAACAACATACCATACAAGTTCTGCACGTACTCATGCGTGTACTGTCAGCTTGGAGCGACGAGGAGCTTGACCACTCAGAGGCGTAGCTTCTACAAGCCTGAGGAGATAGTTAGGCAAGTTGAGGAGTTCTTGAGGAAGGCTCAGGTCAAGGTTGACTACGTGAGCTTCGTCCCTGACGGAGAGCCCACGTTAGACGTGAACTTGAAGATTGAAATCGAGATGCTAAAGGAGAGAGTCGGCAAGCCCATAGCTGTGCTGACCAACTCCTCCCTCCTCTGGATGGAGGATGTTAGGAGCAGCCTCTACGAGGCTGACTTCGTGTCGATCAAGGTGGACTCAGTTAGCGAAGATGTTTGGAGGAGGGTTAATAGGCCTCACAGCTCTCTTAAGCTTGAGAGGATACTTGAAGGGATCCTTGAGTTCTCGAGGAGTTATCGAGGTAAACTGGTCAC
>QMSN01000155.1 GCA_003650865.1 Thermoprotei archaeon | reverse complement strand
TGGTAGAAGCCCTTATGGACGAGCTTGACGGTCTTATCCGTGAAGCAGCTCCTAATCTTGGCGTATACCTCCCTCACCCTAGGCCTATCCGCAAGTAGGAGCACAGCTGAGTCCTCTGATATCTCGCAGTACTCCACTTTGCAGTTAGTCACAGCCTCGACAGCCTGAAGAACCTCTGGAGAAGCTGGACACCCACTACCTAGAAATGAGCCTACTATCGAGGCCTCCCTCAAGTTGAAGACCTGCTTTACAACGCCCTTCTTGGCGAAGTAGTTGTAGAAAGCCCTCTCCCTCAGAAGCCTTCGGTCGCTACGGTTTCTCTGTTTAACCCATGGCGAAGCTGGAAGCTCAACGACTTCAAACCCCAGTGACTTGAGCTGCTTGGTCAAGTGCTTAAGCTCATCGTTCCGCTGAAGCGCCACAACCAAGTCGGGGTTCACGGCCTCCACCGTGTACAGCTGGTAGGCCCTAGCAGGCCCTCCATAGACCATGCCGGGGGTGTCTATCAAGACAAGGCTTCCAAGACGCCTAGCCTCCTCAACGAGCTTAGCTGTCCCTACAACCATTGGCAATAAGTGGCCTGCTGGTGATGTAGACCCCACGAAGTAAGCTGATACGGCGTTGACCTCCTCTAGAAAGACGACGGGTTCCTTTAAGAGGCCGAGCCCTATGGTGGTGGGAGGGCCTACGTCGGACTGCCCTATGTCGCAATCGACGACTGAGACCTTCAAGCCGTCCCTCAAGGCCTTATTAGCGGTGTAGGTAACGAAGAACGTCTTGCCGGAGTCCACGTAGCCAAGCGTGAAGACCGTGCACTCCCTGCTAGACACGGAGTCTACGAAGTCCATCCACTCTCTGGGTATCGTAGACCTGTCAAGCTTGGTGAGAGAGCCTCCACCCCTAACCTTAACTTCAGCTTCTCCCTGAGCCTCCATAAGCGTTGCCTTGGCGTATGGGATGATGGCTTCATCGCCCGTGGAGAGGCTCTTCCCAGTTAGCTCAACAGAGCCCTTTGAGATCCTAATCCTCAGAGGCCCCTCGACAACGTAGAACCCTGAGACCTCCTCAGTCCTCTCCACAGCCATAGAGAGCCCTCGAGCAAGCCTCGCCGTTAACCAGCTGAGAGTTTAGGTGAGCTATGGGCTTTAAGCTATACGTCCACAAGCCTCAAGACCTCGCTTAGAGGCCTCCTCGAGGGCATTTGAGGCTTCTCAGCTGGGTAGCCCACCTCAACTATGGCTTGAGGCTCGTAGTCGCTTGGCAGGCTTAGAACCTCCTTGACGACATCGGGGCAGAATAGAGGTGCACACCTCCAGCATCCAGCTAAGCCGAGTGCGTGTAGGGCTAAGAGGAAGTTCTCTACGGCTGAAGCAACGCTCTGAATCCCCATTACGAGCTCAGCCCACCGCCTCCTCTCGTCGGGGTACTCCTCCAGGTCGCTCTTGACTAAACAGAACAGCACTAGCAGTGGAGCTCTTAGAAGCCTCTCAGCGGAGCTCTCCACCATCAGCTTAGCCTCAGCCTCGGGAACTCCATCTCTCAGTAGGTCCTCCATGAACCTCGACGACATGGCCTCGACGAGCCTCCCCCTAACCCCACCCTTTCCAAGCACTACGAACCTCCATGGCTGAGAGTTGTGGGCTGAAGGAGCCCAAGTAGCTGCCTCAAGAGCCTTCAACACAAGCTCCAGCGGCACACCTCTATCCTCAAATGCCCTGACAGTCCTCCTACTTCTCAGAAACTCTAAGTGAGGGTTCAAGGCTCGACACCGAAATCTACGTGTAAACACGAGGATTTCTAGCTTACCAAGATTTGGCCTATACAGGAGGTTTATGTGCCTCTTCAACAAGTACTTCGTTGAAGCAGGTTAGCGGGTAAGGCTAGCTATGCCGAGGATTTCGCTCTCCACCTTGCTGAAGTGCTTAGTTGCCGTAGCAGTTATAGCGCTCACAGCTTATATCTCAACCCTAACCTTAAATCCTCAAGGCAAGGTAGAGGAGACTACTGGTGTTGGATGGGTGGAGGAAGTGAGGATACTTATTGTCTACGACAACACCCTCTTCAATAGGAGCTTGAAGGCCTCGTGGGGATTCGCCTGCGTGGTGGAGCTTGACAATGAGAGCATACTCTTCGATACAGGTGGAGACCCCGAGACCCTCTTGAGCAACATGGCTAAGATGGGCGTGGACACCTCCAAGATAACTCGGGTAGTGCTCTCTCACATCCACGGCGACCATACGGGAGGGCTCTTCGGCTTCCTAGAGCTGCGAGGAGGAGTCACCATATACGTGCCGTCGAGCTTCCCAAGGAGCTTCAAGGATTTAGCTGAGAGCTATGGGTGTGAGGTCGTGGAGATCAGTGGCCCAACCGTCATCAGGGAGGGTGTGGCCTCGACTGGTGAGATGGGCACGTGGATTAAGGAGCAGGCGCTCATAGTCAACACCTCTAGAGGGGCCATAGTCATAACTGGCTGCGCACACCCAGGAGTCGTGAATATGGTTGAGAGGGCTAAGGAGATAGCTGGAGACGTTTACATGGTTCTAGGAGGCTTCCATCTCGCTGGAGCTAGTAGAAGCGAGGTGGTTAAGATAGCTCAGCAACTCGATGAGCTAGGCGTTAAGCTCGTAGCTCCATGCCACTGCACAGGTGAGAACGCTAAAGCAGTGTTTAGAGAGCTCTACGGCGAGCGATTCGTGGAGATAGGCGTTGGGGCTGTGCTTGAGGTCAAGCCTTGACTGAGCCTAAACCCCTCAAGGCCTCCTAGCTATCGCGACTATGTGTGGAGCACTCGACGTAGAGCCTTCACGTACCTCTTCAACTAGAAGCGAGGGAGTGGGCATGTCCAGAGGCCTATGGGAGACGCCCAAGACCCTGTAGACCTCGAAGCCGCATTGCCTAAGCTCTAACCTCAAGCTTTGAGGGTTGAAGCCCCTCCCCTCTCTCGGAGGTATCAAGCTATCAACTTCACACCTAAACAGGAGGGCCATTTTAAGCTGATCGGCTAGAAACCTACTGGCGCAGCCAGCTATGTTTGGCGTTTCAAGTACAAGCACTCCTCCTCTCCTCAAAACTCTAAACGCCTCTCTAAGCATGTGGCTGGGGTTTTCGAGGTGCTCCACCACCTCAAACGCTGTGGCTAAGTCGAAGTAGCCATCGCTAAACGGGAGGGCGTCCCTGTTGAGGTCACAGTTGTAGACCTTTAAGCCCCTCCTAGAGGCTTCTCGCAGGGCCTCTGAGTCATCGTCTACGCCGTGGACTTCGGAGGCGTCGACTATCCCAGCAACCTTCACGGTGAGAGCTCCATCGCCACAGCCTAGGTCTAAGTACTTGGGCTTG
>QMSN01000154.1 GCA_003650865.1 Thermoprotei archaeon | reverse complement strand
GGGCTAGAAGTGAGGAGCTCGTAGACCTCGTGGAGTCCCTTATGTCTAGGATAGATGAGGTGAAGGCTAGGCAAGTGGAGTTGAGCGCGAAGCTTTGGGGTGTAATGGAGGATCCACTAGAGGCTTTCATGAGAGTTCTTGAGGGCTTTCACTCCAAGACCTAAGCCTCCTGTTTCTACAGCGCTTAGTCAGCAAGAGCCATACCCAAAGCCAGAGCACTAAGAGGACTCCAGCTATTACTAGCTGTAGCGCGTTGTTAAGGAGAGCCCCCATAAAGCCTTCTATGGGTAGCTTCAAGTCAACTACGAATTGCTCGATAACCACTAGCACGAGGAGCATTAAGCCCCACACAGCCAACATGACTCCGATGATGTCCGCCATCTCCTTGAGGGCCCTCATGTCACCACCATCAAGACAGCTGTCACCACGGATAAAATGAAGGAGGAGAAGGAGAGAATAGCATAACGCTTAACAAGCTCAGGCTCCTTGAGAGGGCCTCGAGACAATATCAGGTTCGCGAGGGTTAAGGGTGCTCTCTCACTCCTATTCGCAGCTACCACGTTGTCGCCTAGAACTACCGTGGGTCTCTCGCGTATCTGCCTTCTCTCAAGCAACCCCTTGACCGAGGAGAGTATGTAGAATGAGTTCATGATCTGGGGCATGAGGGCGACGATTCCCACTATCTCTAGCCTACCAACGACAGCTATCACGCCTATAGCTGCTCCAACAGCTAGGCTACCTACGTCGCTCGTAAACACCTTTGAGGGGTACAGGTTGTATGGCATGTAGCCCAGAAGAGCTCCAAGCAAAATACAGCACATTAAGAGTGCCTCCCACCTCCCTAGAATTAGGGAGGCTACGAGGAGGCCTAGCACGCTGAAGCTAGACGTTATGGGCATAACACCATTGAACGTATCTATCATGTTGACGGCGTTGGCTGGAGCAGCTACAGCAAATGGGAGGAGGATCCAATATATTATCGTGAACCTCATAGTCCCTATGAAGGGGAGCTCAGGTCTACCTATAACTATGTGCTTAGGCCATAGGACAGCCCCAACTATGAGGGGTAGACAGGCTATTACCGTCAAAGCAGTCTTGGTGACTCCTGTCAAGGTGACTAAGTAGTCTAGGGCGCCTATGCCCCCAGCTATCATGGTGCAGCAGGTAAAGACGACGATCCAAGGCTCGACGTTTAACGCCAGCAAGCAGCAGATAACTGAGCCCACTGCAACGCCTACCAGTATGCTCAAGCCACCCATCTCGGGGATTAGCGGTTGCCCAGGCTTATGCACATCCCTCCCCAGGTAGCCCTTACGCCTCGAGTACTCTATGACCTTGGGGGTCACGAGCCAAGACGCTGCTAAGCTACTCACAAACGCCGCTGCAGCTTTAAGGAGGAGCACTCTACTTCACCTTGACGAGGTCCGGCCTATCAGTGACAACCCCTGTAACTCCCAGCCTCCAGAACTCCTCGGCCTCGACTGGGTCGTTGATGACCCAAGCGTATAGGTCTAAGCCGAGCTCTAGGGCTTCGCGTACAAGCTCCTCATCTACGTAGTCCTTCCTGACGAAGACTACGTCTACACACTCGTCCACCAGCTTAGAGAGAGATAGGGGCCTCAGTGATACTATGAACCCAACCTTGACCCAGTCCACCTCGGCCTTAACGTGTAGCGGTATTCTGTGGTCGAATGAGGAGATCACCACATTCATGGCTGTTGTGGTCCCCCTCAGCTCCTCGACTACGCCGTCTACAGCTCTCCACTCCTTGACCTCAATCACGAGCATAGCCTTGCCGTTGATTACTCTTAAGACCTCCCTCAACGTGGGTATTGGCAGCCCAAGCCTTCTACCCATAGCCTTTATCTCGTCCAAGCTGACTTCACAAACCATCCTGTCGTCCCTTAAGATCCTCCTCAAAGAGGCGTCGTGGAAGACTATTGGAACGCCATCCCTCAAAGCCCTTACGTCGACTTCAACTCCGTCGACTCCAAGCTGCAGAGCTCTAACTATACTGTTAAGGGTGTTCTCAGGAGCTAGACCTGAAGCACCTCTGTGAGCTATAATCCTCCTAGCTCTCTTCAACTGTCACTCCCTCGCGAGAGAAGTCGACCTTAAACGCTGATGCACCCACAGCCCTCAGGGCTGCTACAACCTCGTCTTCAGCTCCTGGCGCTAACGCTATGATGCACCCTCCTCCTCCAGCCCCTGTTATCTTGGATCCTAGGGCTCCAGCGCTCCTGGCGGCGTAGACCATCTGGGATAGCCTACTCGTCGAGACCCCTATGGCTTCGAGCAGCCCGTGGTTTACGTTCATGAGCCTCCCTACCTCAATTACATCACCTTTCTCGAGGCTCGCCTTGGCCTTGCGGGTGACCTCACCTATAGCCCTAATGGCGAGGTCTATGGGTTCACCGAGCTCCTCCTTGAGCCTCCTAACTCTAGCCACCATCTCCCCTGTGCTAGCCTCTCTACTCACGTAGCCGACTACAAGTCCCTTAACGCTACTCGGGACTTTCAGCTCTCGGTAGGGCTCCTCGCCTCTAGGCGTTATGTAGAGTACGCCGCCCATGGAGGTCACCGTGGAGTCCATCCTGCTAGCAGACCCCTGAACTCCCAGCTCAACTCGGTATCCCAGCTCAGCGCATTCACGCCTCGTAATCTCTACTCCACCTAGGAGAGAGTATGCCTTTACAACTGCTACAGCAACTGCAGCTGAAGTTCCTAGTCCAGCTCCCACGGGCATCTCAGAGGTTATCGCTATGTGGGCTCCGACCGTGACTCCATAAGCCTCCCTCACAACCTCAATGGCCCTCTTCACATAGCTTAGAGCAGCCAGAACCTTCCCCGACTCCCCTTCAAGCGTTATGGAGCCCGTCGCCGTCAAGAGCGCTTTAAAGCCAGCTAACATGAGGTCTCTAGCCTCAACTCTGATAGCGCCGTCAGCCCTCTTAGAGATTTCAACTCTAACCCTCCTGTTTATGGCGGCCGCTATAGCGGGTTCACCGTAGACAACTGCATGCTCACCGAAGAGCGTGACCTTGCCCGGCGCTGAGACTACGGTCAAGCCCTCCCCTCCTAGCTGAAAGCCCTAAACGCATAAAAAGTGATAAAGACCCTCTACAAAAAAGGTTTGGGTTTAGTGGTACGAGGCGTGGTGCTTTCGTTGAGCTTCGACTTTAGGGTTGTTGAGGGCAAGGAGGAGAACGACGTAAGGATAGTGGTCTCAGCACTAGCTGTGAGCAACGGCAAGCTTCTCTTCATTAAGAGGGGTGAGAACCCTAAGAGGGGCTACTACTCATTCCCAGAAGGCCACTTGAAGGCTGGTGAAGACCCCCTCCAAGG
>QMSN01000153.1 GCA_003650865.1 Thermoprotei archaeon | reverse complement strand
CGCGTTCAAAGCCAGTATTAGCAGGGACTTGCTGAAGAGGACTTCTCCGAGCCTTATGGGGAGCGTTTGAGTGAAGCTCGTGGCTGAAGCGTCTGAGCCGAGCACGTAGGGTGATAGGAAGCTCAGTATGCCCATGACGCTCACCATTATTGACGAGCCCGACACGAGGTTTAGTGGAAGACCTGGCTTTGAGACTAGGAAGACCATGACACCTATGACCACGGGTAGAGCCACGACAAAGGCCTGTGAGGGGCTTCTCGTCAGAGACTTCAAGTCCCTCTTCAGGAACGCCGCAGCCCTGCTCTTAGAGGGCTTAATGCTAAGCCTCACACCACCCTTAATGGCGGCTGCAGGAGGCTCCATGCACATGTCCATGAGGGCCTCCACGGACCACCTAAAGCCCACAAACGCTAGGAGGGTGTAGAGGCACGAGGCCAAAGCCTGGATA
Organism: Thermoprotei archaeon; assembly: GCA_003650865.1. Classification (GTDB taxonomy): domain Archaea; phylum Thermoproteota; class Methanomethylicia; order Nezhaarchaeales; family WYZ-LMO8; genus QMSN01. The sequence goes on along the minus strand of QMSN01000153.1, from coordinate 2,898 downwards.
ACTAAGTAGGGGAGCATTCCTCCACTGCTTAGCTCTGCAGTTAGTGTTGAGGTTAAGAAACCCATTGAGAATGGATATGCCGCTGACATCGCGGTGAAGAGGCTTTGGGACCTGAAGATCACAGACGTTATCTCTATGCTCTTGGAGACGAGGACGTTGACGACTATGGCTGAGCCGAAGACGCCTAAGCCCCAGAGAGCTGTCATCAAGCCCCTCGCAAAGCTCCTACCCGAAGTCCCTCCCTCCCAGCTTGCAACCTTGGAGTAGAAGACCTTGGTGAGCAACACCATGCAGCTGAAGGCCAACATGAAGTTCACCACGGAGAACAGCAGTAACAGCGGGATTACGTGTGGACAGCCCTTCAAGACCCCGAAGACTATTGGGAAGGGCAGGATTAGTGCTGCTAGTGGTGCGTCGTACATCCTGATGAAAGCCAGCGCATTTGCCCAGGAGATACATCGCTCGCTTATGGGCATTGACGCCAAGGTCCTCGTGGCGTTAGAGCTCACGATCGACGTTAAGAGAGGTAGGCCTGTGCTCAGCACTATGAAGAATGAGACGAGCATGTACACAGCTATGGTTATGGAGTCAGAGGCGTAGCTCCAAGAGGCTATGGGCATGAACTTGGCGGTCAACGCTATACCTGAGCTAAGGGCTGAGAACACCAGTGTTAGGAAGGCCTTGTTTATGCTTGAAGCCCTCAAGACGGACTTCACGGAGAGCCGCCCATCACCCCTAAAGCCCCTCACCTCCGCCATGCTCCTAAATATAGCCTCTCTACTCAGAAGCCCTGCCATGCGCATTAGCATGCTAAGCCTCAACGCCAACTCCTCATAGGGACTTCAAACCCGAGACTATCTCCCTGACCTCAGAGTCCTGCATGGTTAGCTTGAGGAAGACATCTTCAAGCCTCCTCTCGTCAACCATGACCCTCAGATCCTCGACTCTCCCTTCAGCCACCAAGACCCCCTTGTGTATTATCCCAATCCTAGAGCACAAGTTCTCAGCTATCTCCATGACGTGAGTTGACAAGAGCACTGAGCCTCCTCTCTCCAAGTGGAGCTTTATGTACTCCTTCAGCACGCGAGAGGACTTGGCGTCTAGCCCATTGAAAGGCTCGTCTAGTATTAGGAGCTTGGGCTTGTGGAGTAGGGCTGATATCACAGCTATCTTCTGCTTGTTCCCCCTTGACAGGGAGGCTATGGGCTTGTTGACGTAGGGCTCTAAGTCGAATGCCCTAACGAGCGTCTTAACCCTCTCAGAGGCTTCTCCACTCGGTATGCCCCTTATGGACGACACGAACTCGAAGAGCTCCATGGGGGTTAAAGTCTCGAATAGCTGAACTTCTTCAGGCACGTAGCCGACTAGCATCTTGACGGAGACTGGGTCGACCTCAGGGTTTAAGCCGAGGACTTTAGCTGACCCGGAGGTGGGCCTCGTCAAGCCCATGAGTATCCTTATGATAGTTGTCTTGCCAGCTCCGTTAGGGCCTAAAAGCCCGTAGACCTCGCCCTCCTGAACCATGAAGCTAACCCCATTGACAGCGACCACGTCTCCGTAAACCTTGACCAGCTCTGAAACCTCTACTACGGCGATCCTCAGCCACCCAGAAGATAATCTGGCTCTCAACTATCAATATTTTTCTTGAGGAGTCTGGCTCTAGAGACTTCGAGATATAGAGAAGAAGTTGGCTATCGCGTGGCACCTACAAGACGTGGCTATGGCTACGGATACTCCTGCTCCACTACGCTCAGCTCTCCTTAAGCTCTCGGAGATGAAGCCCTCGAGCTCTCGAAGCTTAAAACCTCCGCTATAAGCCCCCAGCTTTAAGCTTCTCAACACTAGGCTCAGCTCGGCTTTCGATAGGGCTTCCTCCACGACCTCGAACATGGCCTTAGCCCTTCTAAGCCCAGTCACTGGGCATACTAGCGGCTGGTCACATGGCGTCTTACAGTAAAGACCTCGAGGCATGTAGCTGGCCACGAGAAGGCCTACTTCGCAGTCTGCTTTGAGCAGGAGATCCTGTGGGAACACTTTTAGAGCTCTACTCAAGCCATCACTATTGCTCTCAACTTTCACTCCCAACCCCTCCATAAACCTCTTGTAGAGTCTACCGGCGAAGTGCCCTGGGACGGTTGGTACAACTAGGCTGGGCTTAATCTTGAGGGAGCAAGCCTTTACCAGTACCTCTACGGCGTCTCCCGCCACCAAGACTGCTCTACTAGGCTTTAAGTGAAGGGCATGCTCTTCAAGCTCCTCGAGGCTCACGACTAAGTCCACAAGCTCTCTTGCACGGCAGCTCTCGTCGATGTCAGCTACAAGTACGCTTAGCCCAGCTCTCTTAGCCTCTCGAACTGCGTGTGAGCCGAAGACGCCTCCACCAGCTATGAAGACGAGATCCTCGAGGAAGCTCATCACGAGTACCTCAAGCATGTGCTTAGTGGTCAGGCCCGCGGATTTCGGTCACATAACCCCCTCATCCCTTCCTCATCATCCCAAAATACAGCTGTACACCCAGCCCATAAGTTATTCTCTAATTTACGCTAAAGACTACAGCGTGATGGCCCCCCTCCTCAGGTTTTCGAGGAGCTTGCCTATGACGGTGAAGTCCTCTATCAACACCCTCTTGAGCTTAGGGTTGTAGAGGCCTGCGGCGGGGTGGTATGTGGGCACGACTGCTACTCTCAGTCCTAGGTAGCTCGCCGTGAACACTTGGCCCCTCACAGCTGTTATCCCCACGTCGCGCCTAGCGTACACCCTAACACCAGCTCTTGAAAGCACGTATTTAGCTGAGTGCCTCCCCAAACACACTATTAACTTAGGCTCTATGGCTCGAACCTGCCTGTCTAAGTAGGGGGTGCAGGCTTCAACCTCGTCTGGCAGTGGATCCCTGTTGTT
>QMSN01000152.1 GCA_003650865.1 Thermoprotei archaeon | reverse complement strand
TAATATCGGGGAAAAGTATTATAAGCATTCCTCACCATTATTCTATAATGGTCTTATCTAGGATTATCAAATAATAGCGATTGTTCGTGGTGACAATGAGGGAGGGTAAGGCTCCTAAAGACTTGCCTGTTGTGATATTTTCAAAGGGCCGGTTCCTCGCCGAGGTCTGGGTTAAGAGCAGCGCTAGACCTTCACTTCTAGGTGAGATAACAACTACTATAGGCAGACACAACATACTCATTAAGAACATCATGGCTTACACAGCCGGCAATGTGGGCAACGCCTTCATACTCATTGACTGCACAAACATGACTTGTAGAGCCGAGGACCTAATCAGGGACTTGAGGTCCATAGACGGTGTCACCGACGTCGCCTTCTTCGCTCCAAGTCACTACGGCTACGTCTACGAGGTCTTCGGCTTTCCCCTGACCACGTCGAACAAGGAGGAGGTCATGATAATGAGGACCAAGAGCTTCACCAGGATGCTGGACGGCATAAGGGCTTACTTCGGCTCAGCTGGGGACGCCTTCCTCTGGTACTTAGCTAGGGAGGGAGGAGCTAATACAGCTGAGTGGTTCATAGAGGAGCTTGAGGGGCTCGGCGTCGTCGACAGGATAAAGTTCCACCTAGACACGTTGTTCTCAGTGGGTTGGGGACGATTTGAGCTTGCTAAGTTTGACGAGGAGAGCAGGGTCATAGAGATCGTCGTCAAGGACTGCTTAGAGGTCCTGCACAGCAAGGGGGCTTACAGCGAGCCTCGATGCATATTCATCAGGGGTTACCTGACAGGGGCGCTCAGCAAGTACTTGAATAGAGACATCAGGCTCGAAGAGGTCAAGTGCGAGGGCAAGGGAGACCCGTACTGCCTGTTTATAGGTCACTTCTAGCTGAGCTCATGTAGAGCTAGCTCGACAAGCTCAGCAAAGTTTAACTTACCGCCTTACACGTCAGCTTGAGCTTCAATGGAGGCTCTAAGCGTACTACAGGAGACTTCAAGCCTATGCCCCGTATGTCTATCCTTAGTTCCAGCTAGGATAGTCACCGATGGAGTGAAGGTCTACATGGAGAAGGCCTGCGAGAGACACGGTTACTTCAAGTCCCTCTTGTGGAGCAATTTAAACCTCTACAAGAGAGCCCTCAGGTTCTCGAGAGAAGGTGAGCCCGTTAAGCCCCACGTGGAGAAGGTTGAGAGGGGATGCCCATTCGACTGCGGCTTGTGTCCACTCCATAAGCAGCATACATGCCTAGCCATAATTGAAGTCACAGACGCCTGCAACTTGCTGTGCCCCGTGTGCCTAGCTGGGTCTGGCCCTAAGCCCACGTGGGAGCCTAGCTTGAGCGAGCTCGAGGAGATGCTCAAGGAGCTCTTAAGGTGTGAGGGCAAACCTACAGCAGTGCAGTTCTCAGGTGGAGAGCCCACTGTTAGGAGGGATCTGCCTGAGCTCGTAGCTGCTGCTCGAGACATGGGCTTCAAGCTCCTCGAAGTGGACACAAATGGCATTGAGCTAGCTAAGAGACCTGAGCTAGCTAAGGAGCTAGCCGAGGCTGGGCTTGAAGGTGTCTACCTACAGTTCGACGGGCTGACTCCAGACGTCTACGTCAAGATTAGGGGGGTTGACCTGACAAACGTGAAGGAGAAGGCCATCGAGAACTGCCTCAAAGCCGGGCTTACAGTCACGCTAGCGACGACTGTGGTTAAGGGGGTTAACGACGGGCAGCTCTGGGACATAGTGAGGTACTCCGTGTCTAGGAGAGCTTTAGGAGTGAACTTCCAGCCATTTGCAGCATTGGGCAGGTACCCGAAGGACATCTTCAACCCGATGGATAGAGCCACCGTAAGCGACGTGCAGCTCTGGATTCAAGAGCAGAGTGGAGGAGCTGTTAGAGCCCTAGACTTCATACCAGTTCCATGCCCAGACCCTAGGTGCTCATCGCTTGTATACGCGTGCTATAGGGGTGGAGACGTCAAGGTGATAAATAGGCTCGCCGACGTGGAGCAGCTCATAGACAAGTACTCCCTCAAGAACAGGTTTATAGAGTTCGACGAGCTCCTCAAGGCCATAGCGGAGGAGCTCAACGTGTCTAGCAGAGACGTTAGAACGTTTAGACCTCAAGCTGTGGGGCCGCCGTTGAGGATGCTGCTCGAGTACTTGAAACCCGAAGGCTTCTTCAGCATCGGCTGCCACTTCGCCCAAGACGCGTGGACGGTAGACGTGAACAGGCTTATGAAGTGTTGCGTACACGAGCTCAGAAGAGGAGGCACTTTAGTACCGTTCTGCCTCTTCAACATAACCTCAGTTAAAGGCGAAAAATTGTATAGAGGTAAAATATAGCTAAAGCCTGCAACTACATCTTTAGCTCAACGGGTATGGGGGAGCCCTGGTTCATGCATTGAAGTATAGCGTTGAAGTCGGGGTTCTCGCCTGAGAGCATTATCTTGCCAGCCGCCATCTTAACGGTCCCAGCACCTCTACTGCACTGCTTAAACCTTATGAGGAACGTGCCGAACACCGTTGGGTCGAGCTTGGGCTCCGTAGTTATCTCATAATCCTTATCACTGACCTTCTTAACCACTATGGTTAGCTTCGGAGGCAAGCTTGCTCTCGGGAGAAATATCATGTCTCACAACAACCCCCGCCAATTCGACTAGATTAAACCCATGTATATTGCTTAAAAACTTTTATGCCGTCTCTCCCTACTTGACGAGCGTTATGTTCATACCACTAAAGGATTTGAGGCACTTCAAGAAGCCCTCGAAGTCGCTCGTCTTGAAGATAACCTTGTTGTCCTCCTCGAGCCTAGCTTGATCCCCAACTCTCATGCAGTCGTGTATCCTCATGAGAACCGTGTCGAAGATCAGCGAGCCAGGTCCTTCGCTCACGTGTATCTCTATCTCGTAGGTGTCCTCGGAGACCCTCCTGATCTTGATGTCTGCGTTTATAGGCGCGCTGGATCTAGGGAACCTCATCATTATGAGACACCGCTTAAAAAGCTTCTTCAAAAGCTCTTAATAAGTTTGCCCTCATCTCCATGTGGTAGCAACCTTACTCCAGCTCGTAACTCTTTTAAATCCACCCATATAAGCTAATAACCGCATGGGATGTTAGCTATGGCTGAGGAAGAAATTATTATTAAAAAATGTGGTTGCCATAGCGGCGAGCCAGGATGCTGGGTTCGCTGCGGACTACTCGCCTACGTCGACAAGAAGACTGGACGATTAATCAAGGTTGAAGGAAACCCAGAGCACCCAGTGAGCAGAGGCTACGTGTGTAAGGAAAGGATCAACCACATGGTGGACTTCATATACCACCCAGAGCAGCTAATGTACCCCCTCAAGAGGGTTGGCGAGAG
>QMSN01000151.1 GCA_003650865.1 Thermoprotei archaeon | reverse complement strand
TAGTTGCGACCAACAGGCCTGAGGTCATCAAGGCCTTGGCCCCCACGAAGATAGTCTTCGTGGGCTACGGCACAACATTCCAAGTGAGCTACGAGGAGTTCAGCTTCACACAGCTCTAACGAGGTCTCGGCGCTGAGCCCTCTAGCTCTTAGGGTAAGCAACCTCCACACATAAATTTGAGCTGAGGGCTAGTTACACCACTCAGAGAGGCGTAGTACTTGAGCGACGAGAAAAGAGGTGGGGAGAAGTTCAGCTTGAGAGCTGCCTACTTGGGAATAGTGCTATTTGGACTCATAAGCCTGATGGGAGACATAGTCTACGAGGGCTCGAGAGGCATACTGCCAACCTACTTGGCGAGTCTAGGAGCTTCAGCTGCTGCAGTGGGCTTAGTCTTCGGGCTTGGAGACGTATTCAGCTTCGGCTTTAGAGTTCTAAGCGGCTTCGTGGCTGACAGGACTAGGAGGTACTGGTTGTTTGTGGTGTTGGGCTACGGCCTAATAGCCGCCATACCCCTCATAGGGCTTGCTCGAGGGCTCTGGATTGCAGTAGCGCTCATACTAGCTGAGAGGCTCGGCAAGGCCTTGAGGACTCCCTCTCGAAACACCCTGCTATCCATCGTGGGCAGCCGCGTAGGCTCGGGAAAGACGTTTGGCCTCCACGAGCTACTAGACCAAGTCGGCGCCATAGCTGGGCCCCTCATAGTCTCATTCGTCATGCTGTACACAAACAGCTTTAGCACAAGCTTCTTGGTGCTACTGGCCCCTTACGCAGGGCTAGCCTTCTTCCTAGCCTTCACGTACAGGAAGCTTAGAGATGTGGTGAGGGAGGTTGTCCCGAAGAGGGTTGAGGACGCTGGTGTAGCTAAGCTCTCTAGGAGCTTCTGGCTCTACATAGCCTCCATATTCGCCAATACAGCTGGGCTTGTGCATGTAAGCCTAATACTGTTTAAGTCCTCCATGTACTTCGACTGGTGGATTGTGCCGTTGATGTACTTGGCCATACAGGCCGTAGACGCAGCTGCAGCCCCCATATCCGGCTACTTCTACGATAAGGTGGGCGGCAAGCTCCTGTTACTGCCATTTGCCCTCTCAGCAGTACCATCAATCCTCGTGTTGACTGGAGGGAGGGAGGCGCTAATAGCTTCGCTAGCCTTCTTCGGTGTAGTGCTCGGGATGAGGGAGTCCATATATAAGGCCACGGTAACCGACATAACCCCTCTGCCCAAGAGGGGGTTGGCCTACGGCATACTAGACACAGCTTACGGCCTAGGCTTCATGGCTAGTGGAGGGGTCTTCGGGTTATTCATGTCGTGGGGGGCTTCAGCTCTAGGAGTTGCCTTCACAGTCGCGGTGGAGCTCGTAGCGATAGCGCTTCTACTAGCCTCCTTGAGGAAGTGACGTTGAGCTCACCTCTTCTCTCCGGAGGCCACCTTGGACATGAGCTCCAAGAACCTAGGCTCAAACACTATGTACCTCCTCGGGTAGGGTATCTCTATGCCGTTTTCAGCGAACTTCTTCTTGACTTGGTACAGTATGTCCCTAGCCATCATGAAGGCCGTCGGCTGATCCTTAGCTGCTGTGAGAAGCCTTAAGCCAACCCCTGAATCCTTAAACTCCATGACGACGACTTGGGGCAACCCCTCAAGCGGGTAGAAGTCCGGGTGGTTCCTGGCCACCTCTATCATTATCTCCTTGGCCTTGTCTATGTCGGACTCATAGCTTATGTCCACGTATATCGGGACGAGCTTCATGGGGTCTATTATCGTGTAGTTAGTTATGACCTCGCTCTGGACGACTGAGTTCGGCACTATGAGCCTCCTGTTGTCCCAAGTCCTAATTATCGTGTAGGTGAGCGTTATGTCCTCGACGAAGCCGAACTCACCTCTAAAGAGGACTGCGTCGCCAACCCTTATGGGCCTCGTCATCGCTATCATGAGGCCCGCTATCATGTTTGAGAGGCTCGTCTGAGCCGCCAACCCCACGACTATAGAGGCGAAGCCAGCTGCTATCAGTATAGAGGTGATCGCAGCCGACACTTGAGGATATACGACTGAGGCTACGGCGTACACGCCTATTAAGGCTACGACGAGCATTATCAGCCTCTTCAAGTAGACGTAGGTCGTCTTGAATTGAGGTTGGCGCTGAACCATTCTGCTTATGGACCTGGACAGCACTACGTCTATCACTTTGACTATCACCAGCACTGCGGCAACGCCAATCGCGAAGTATATCGCTGGCAGCACGTGCTCCTCAAAGCTTATCAACAAGCCCACCTCGAGGATCCTCGAGAGCCCATAACAACACCCTCAAGGCTACTCTTAAGGTCATCCGTAGAGCCCTAGCCCACAGCAAGAGCTCGGAGCCCCTTAACCCCTGAAGAGGTCTTTTCATCAAGCCACTCAAAAAGCCCCCAGCCCCAATAGCCATGTTTCACGGGCTATTGTCAAAAGCTAAAGCGCAGTCGAGTTCATGGTCAGAGCTCTGATAGACTCGTTAAGGTTTTTATTCTATGGAGAAGAGTTAGTATCGGAGTGATGGCTGTTGATAACTCCAAGCATAATATCGATTAGGCCCTTCATATACCACAACGACCCCTTGCTCGTGGCCCTAAACGTGTTGGCCGGTAAGACTAGGAGCAGCCCCTATAGGGTCGTTGTGGTTGATGATAGGCTTAGACCTCGAGGAGTCATAACTGGCCGTAGGGTCCTCGAGGTGTTACTCGGCTATAGGGGTACCTCGGTTAGGCTTAGGAAGGGCGTTAAGGGCATCATGAGGGAGCCCGTGACCCTCTTCATAGATGAGGCTCGACACATATTCCCCGACAACATACCTGTCCAAGCGGTCTTGATATACATAGCTGAGAACAAGGTTGGCCAAGTGCTCATAGTTGACGATAGGGGCTCTCTCAGAGGCGTCATAGATGAGGAGAGCATACTTAGAGCTATGAAGGTCCGCGACTACGGGCTTAAGGTGGAGGCCGCCATGACTAAGGACGTGTTCACGATCAGCCCTAGGGCGACTTTGACCGAGGCCACCGACAAGATGGTTAAGTTTAGGATTAGGAGGCTCCCAGTGGTTGATGGAGGTAAGCTCGCGGGGATACTCACCATAACCGACATCTTGAGGTACATGCTTGTGGAGGAGAAGCACGTCGAGATGCTCCTCTACGACATAGATGTCAGCAGAATGCTGGAGAAGAAGGTCTCTGAGATCATGTGTCCAGACGTGATAACTGTGACGCCTGACTCCGACTTGGGCGACGCCATAGACATCATGCTTAGGAACGACGTGAGCGGCCTCCTAGTTGTTGATAAGGGGGAACTTAAAGGTATACTCTCAAGGATAGACGTGGTAGTCAAGGTGCT
>QMSN01000150.1 GCA_003650865.1 Thermoprotei archaeon | reverse complement strand
CTTGGAGGCTAGCAACTACGGTAAGAACGTGACTGCTTGGGAGAACTACGTCACTGACCTAGGAGAGCAAGACCCGACGCACCAGCAGATGCACAGGTACCCTGTAGGCACAGGCCCCTACTACGTGAAGGAGTACGAGGAGAACAGCTACATAGTGCTCGAGGCCAACCCCTACTACTGGAACGCCACACTGTGGCAGGAGCTCTACGGCTACACCCCATCATAAAGGCTTGTTAATTGCAACTCAACTCCTCTTTTTTAACGTGAGCCTTCAAAGACCTACTAAACAATTTATAAGCTAGACTAGGCATAAGTAGGAGAGAACCTTCAAGGGCGTTAGGAGAAGGGTTATGGCTGAGCTCAAGAGGTTCCTCGTGAGGAGGCTCCTAACGTTCATACCGACGATAATAGGAGTTACGCTCATAACCTTCTTGATAGCCTACGTAGTCCCAGCAGATCCAGCTAGGGCTTGGGCTGGAGGGGAGAAGGCAAGCACTAAAGCTGTTGAGCTTGTAAAGGAGAGGTACCACCTCAACGACCCCTGGTACGTGCAGTACGCCTTCTTGGTTCAAGGCCTCTTCACGGGAACCCTCATAAACCCTCAAACCCAGAACCCCGTCACCTACGACTTGATGAAGTACTTCCCCAACACCTTGGAGCTAGCGGTATTCGCCTTCATCTTCATATTGCTATTAGGCATACCCTTAGGCTTCATATCCGCCATAAAGAAGGACACCGTGCTCGACATGGGGGTTAGGGTCTTTGCTCTTATAGGCGTTTCAACCCCTATATTCTGGCTCGGCTACATATTGATATGGGTGTTCTTCGTAAACCTCAGGATAATAACAATAGCTGGAGTACCGCCTCCACCAGAGATCACGATAACTGGGCTTCCAGTGCTAGACGCCCTTCTTCAAGGGGACTTCACGCTGTTCTGGCAGCACGTTCAGAGGTTCTGGCTTCCAGGCTTCGTGCTGGGCTTCATGGGTGCTGGGGTTGTGGCTAGGTTCGTTAGGAACTCGCTGCTCGAGTCCTTGAGCTCAGACTACATAGAGTACCTGAAGGCTAAGGGGGTCTCTAAGCTAACACTGTGGCGTCACGCCTTGAAGAACGCCTTAGTGCCCATAGTGACTGTGCTAGGCCTTCAGTTTGGAGCTCTTCTAAGCGGTGCCCCCATAACTGAGATAATATTTGGGATACCCGGCATAGGTAGGTACGCCGTGTTGGCAATTCAGAACCTGAACTTCCCCGCGATCATAGGGGTGACCTTCATGTTCGCCATGGTCTACGTCACGGCCAACCTGATAGTCGACATACTGTACGCCATTATAGACCCTAGGGTAAGGTACTAGGTGGAGCTGATGAGCAGCAGCGAGTATCATAGAAGCATACTCGACAAGGCGTCTAGCAAACTTGTGGATATGTTCGTGAAGCTAATAGACCTCATTAGGCCAGGCTGGTCCTCGAGGAACGCCTCTAAGATTGAGGAATGGAAGCTGATGCTCTACGTGCTTAACAGGTCTCCACTGGGCTTGGCCGGCTTGTTCTTGGCGATAGCCTTCCTGGTCTTAGGGGCCATAGGCCCCCTCATAGCCCCCTTCAAGTACAACTACTTCCCGATATTCGAGGCTCCAGACTCCTACCTGGCACCTCCTGGAACCGTAGTCAACACGACGAGTGGTGAAACAATATTCTTCCCGTTAGGGGCTGATGACTACGGCAGGGACCTATTAAGCTTAATACTCTATGGAGCTAGGACGTCGCTTGTGATATCGATCATAACGATACTGCTAGGAGTCCCGCTAGGCATAATACTCGGCTTAGTCGCTGGCTACTACGGGGGTAAGATAGACGAGATCCTCATGAGGATAACCGACATATTCCTAGCCTTCCCCGCCCTCATACTCGCCATAGCCTTCGCAGCTGTCCTACCCGATAGGATAAACATGCTGTTAGACGCTAATCCATGGCTTAAATCGGGCTTCCTATGGCTCTTCGCGTTAAGCGAGAGGGAGGCTGGCAACTTGGGTAGGCTGTTAGCGGTTATACTTGCCTTGGTCATAGTTTGGTGGCCCGTATACGCTAGGATAGTTAGGGGAAGCACTCTTCAGGAGCGTGAAAACCTCTACGTCGAGGCCGCTAAGGCCATAGGTCTGAGCAACAGAACCATAATGTTTAAGCACATACTCCCCAACATCATAGGGCCCGTGCTGGTCTACATAACCCTCGACTTCGGCACCATAGTCCTGCTAGAAGCTGGCCTAAGCTTCTTGGGGTTGGGCGCTGTTCCACCCATAGCTGAGTGGGGTAGGATAGTCTACGACGGAAGCCGCTACTTCCCTAGGGCGTGGTGGCTCATCATGATACCGGGCCTCATGGTCATGCTCGTGGCCTTAGGCTGGAACCTCTTCGGCGACACCCTAAGAGATATACTTGACCCTAGGACTAGGAGGAGTATAGAGTTCAAGCTGAAGAAGAGTAAGGGTGGTGGCAGTGAAGCCAGTGCTTGAAGTGAAGGACCTACACGTCCACTTCTACACGTACGCAGGAGTAGTGAAGGCCATATCGGGGGTCTCATTCGTCGTTTATGAAGGCGAGACCTTCTCCCTCGTTGGTGAGACCGGCTGCGGCAAGAGCGTCACAGCTAGAGCCATAACTAGGCTCATAGAGTCCCCTGGCAGGATAGTCAAGGGCAGCATAATATACCACACCTCTAACGGCCCCATAGACCTCCTGAAGATACCTGAGGAGAGCTTGAGGAGGATTAGGGGTAAAGACATATCCTACATATTTCAGGATCCATCAGCCAGCCTAGACCCCCTCTATCACATAGGTCGCCAGATAGCTGAGTCCATGGTTGAGCACAAGACCGTTGAGAACATGAAGAAGGGCATTAAGCGAGCCATAGAGCTCCTAAAGATAGTCCTCATACCAGACGCGGAGAAGAGGATTAAGGCTTTTCCACACGAGCTCTCTGGAGGGATGAAACAGAGGGTCGTCATAGCTACCTCCATAGCGAATAACCCCAAGATACTCATAGCTGATGAGCCCACTACAGCGCTAGACGTGACCATTCAAGCTCAGATACTCAAGTTCCTCCTCAAGCTTAAGGAGAAGTACAACGCCTCCCTCATACTGATAACCCACAACATGGGCATAGTCGCTGAAGTCTCGGATAGAGTAGCGGTGATGTATGCTGGCAAGATAGTTGAGATGGGCAGGGTCATGAACATATTCAAGAGGCCCTACCACCCCTACACAAGAGGCCTCATGAATGCTGTCCCCAACCCCCTAGCTAAGATAGAGAAGCTCGAGTCCATACCTGGCACCGTCCCCAACTTGATCAATCCTCCTCCTGGCTGTAGGTT
>QMSN01000149.1 GCA_003650865.1 Thermoprotei archaeon | reverse complement strand
GCCACAGGCTCTCCCATGATAGTCGGCGGACCAGTCACTCAGATACCGGAGCTTGTGCTGTCAAACATGGACTTCGTGGACGCTGTGGTGGTGGGTGAAGGTGAGGAGTCAACCGTGGACCTCGTCGAGGCCTTGATGAGGAGCTCAGACCTAGACTCTGTGGACGGCATAGCGTTTAGGGATGGCGAGCTCGTCGTCAAGACTAGGCCTAGAGAGCCCATAGACATGGAGCACAGGCCTATGCCGAAGATACCGAGTGACATAGCTGAGCAGAGCGTGAGAGGAGCTCACGTCTACATCGAGGTCTTGAGGGGCTGTAAGGGTTCATGCACATTCTGCCAAGTCCCAAGGCTCTTCGGCAAGAAGATTAGGAGTAGGCCCATAGACGAGGTGGTTGAGGAGGTCAAGATGTTCAGGAAGAAGGGGGCTCACAGAATAGCCATAAGTGGCGGGACGACGTCGTTCTACAAGTGCGATGGAGGCTGGGTCAACGAGGATGAGCTTTGTAAGCTCTTGAAGTCGATAAGCGAGGTGGTAGGACCTAGAAACCTCTCAGCCCCCGACATAAGGGTTGACGCTGCAAGCGACGGAGTGCTTCAAGCTATAGCCAAGTACACCATAGGCTGGGTCTTCTTCGGCATAGAGTCGGGGAGCCAACGCATGCTAGACAAGATGCTGAAGGGCTTCAAGACCTCTGACGTGGAGGACGCGGTTTACAGGGCTAAGAGAGTTGGTGTTAAACCCGCTGGCTCCTTCATAGTGGCTTACCCGGGGGAGTCTGAGGAGGACTTCGAGGAGACCATTAATTTAGTGCGCGAGCTCCCCCTCATGGATCACTTCGTCAGCATAGCTGAACCCATACCTGGAACCCCCTTAGCTGAGGAGATTGCTAACATGGGGTTAGACGAAAACCCCTTGTTTAAGGAAGATGAAAGCTCTCTGGGCAAGCTCTATAATCTTTCTATTGCTGAGTCGAGGGCCTACAGGCTTATGGTTGAAGGTTACTACTCAAGGAGCTTAGTCCCAATAGGCGACGACCAGGTGTTAAAGCTGTTCTTGAAGGAGGCTAAGAAGCAGGGTGAAGACATAAGGCTCTGCACGAAGTTAGTCAAGGAGCTGTACTCGAAGCTAAACACCTCGAAGTGACGTTTCTCTCGACTTAAGCCCCATTCTTTGAGGGTTCCACTGGAGTGATCGAGTGGGCATAGTTTATAGCTGGCTGAGCAGTTTAGGGTTGGATGAACTATGGGCTTCGTGGTCAATAAGAGAGGCTTCAAGATAGCCATAGGGATGCCCGTCAGGTACGTCAGGACTGGTAGCATGGGCATAGTTAAGGCGATAGACCTACTAGATGGCAGGTACTGGGCTCTACTGGATCCCTTAAACCTCTACTACGACATCGACTGCTTAGAGCCCATAGAGTCCCTTGAGCTCAAGGAGAAGGAGAGGAAGGGTAAAGTTACGATCGAGGAAGTTCTGAGGGAGGAGGCTCAATTAGCTGAGAGAGCTACTGAAGTGACTCCTTCAGGTGCTGGCTGAGGAGATCGTTTTGGACGGATACGAGGGGCTCAAGAGCATAGTCGACGTAGTTAAGCATGTGAAGAGGCTAGTGGAGAGCTTACCTCTTAGCGATGCTATGGCTAAAGCCTGTAGCTTGTACAGAGGCTTCCCCAAGGTTGTAAGGGCTATAGCCGAGGCCTACGCCTCAGGCAGGCTTTTAGATCTCGAGTATAGGCTTGACGTGGAGCTTTCACTTACCGAAAGCTATAGGCCACCTGTAAGGCCAGCTCTAGACCCCGAGTTCGCCTTAACCTTAAGGCTCTACTCTCTCGACCACCAAGAGGTAGGGCTTTTCTTGGGTTACCCCTCATGCTGCATGGAGAGCTTCATAGGTGAGGGCAGGATGTTCTTTGATCGAGAGCACGAGCGCGAGCTAGAGGAGGTTAGGCGTAGAGGATTAAAGGTTGTGCTAACAGCTGGCTTCATACCCTGCAGCTTAAACTGTCCAAACGCTGTGAGGGCTGGCCTACTCGCTCATCTCGGGGATCTCTCAACTATAAGGCGCTTAGACGATGAGCTTAAAAAGAGGCTTCCACACTCACATCCAGCCTACCAAAGCTTCTACGAGGTGCTCAGCTAGAATACCTGCGTGGTGTTAGGCCTTGCCGAAGAAGGTGCTCATATTCCCTCCCAACAGCCTCATACTGTACGACTTAGTCTCGAGGTTTGGCCATAAGCCCTTAGCCATCATGTCCAAGGTGAGCGAGAAGGTTAGGACACCAGAGATCGATTCTCCACCCATGAACATAACCTTCGAGGAGCCTAGGCATGGATTGAAGTACTGCGCTGTTGAGGTTCCCTCTGGAGTTAGGGGTAGAATGGCCCTGCTAGGGCCATTGATCGAGGAGGCCGAGGCAGCCATAATAGTAGACGACCCCGACATCGCGTTTGGATGCTCTGGCTGCGCTAGGACGAATGAGCTCGTCATACGCATGATCTACGACAGGAAGATACCAGTCTTGAGGTTGAGGTATCCTAGGAGCAAGGAGGAGGCGGAGGATTTCGTTAAGTCGATAGTATCGTTCTTAAAGTCCCTCAACGGTGGTGGGGGTTGACCGTAAGGATAGCTCAGATATCATGTGGAACGGAGTATAGCGGGGTGCAGAGGGAGATCTATAGGGCTGCTGAGATAACGGGCATGCAGATAGTGTTCCCCGAGGTTGACATCGATGACTTTAAGAGGGCTGAGGACGTCATAGGGCTGTCTCCAGCGAGCCTAGGGCTTAAGGCCATGCTGGCTAGGGCGCTAGCTGTCGTTGAAGGTAGAGTTGAGGTTGACGGAGCAATAGTGATGACGTGCTTCAGGTGCGCTGAGGGAGCCCTCGTAAGGCACACCATAAGGAGCTTCATACATGAGAGGGCTGGAATGCCCGTGATATCCTACTCCTTCACTGAGAGGACTAAGGCTGAAAACCTTCTATTGAGATTTGAGGCTCTAGTCAACATGGTTGAGCGCAGATCTCTGTTAGCTAGGAGGAAGCATGAGGGCTTAACGGTGGGCATAGACTCCGGGTCAACCATGACGAAGGCAGTGGTCATGAGGGATGGCATCGTGTTAGCCTCTCACTGGCTTCCGACGACTGAGGTGTTGGCTTCAGGGCTGAAGGTCTATGAGGAGGTTTTGGCCAAAGCAGGGGTCTCAAAGGGGCAGGTTGAGGCTGTAGGGATAACTGGATATGGCAGGTTCATACTTGGTAAGAAGCTTCATGCAAACCTCATGCAGGAGGAGATAACGGTCTGCTCTAAGGGTGCCGCCTACCTGAGCAATGCTCAGGAGGGTGACGCCACGATAATAGACATTGGTGGGGCTGACAACAAGGCCATATCGATACACAACGGAGTGCCTTACAGCTTCACAGTTGGTGGGGTTTGTGCT
>QMSN01000148.1 GCA_003650865.1 Thermoprotei archaeon | reverse complement strand
GGGCTTAGCTGTTAAGAAGCCTGCTCCAGCCATGGCGTTGCACAGGCAGCTTATGGTGATGAGGGCCCCCACGGACATGGTGAACGTCGAGGCAACTAACTCCCCTCTAGGGGGTATCGCGTTGGGAGGTATGCTCATGGTCGAGGCTACTAGCATGACGATGGCCGTGAAGGCGGTCAAAGCCACGACGAACACAGCTGAGACACCTGCACACCTGAAGAGCCTGCTGTTATAGCTCTCACCAGCCTTGAATAGTGAGGCTGCAAGCAGGCCGTTGGCGCATATCCCTATTAAGACGGCTAGAGCCAGCATTACTGCAACGGGGCTACTGGTGAAGGCTGCGAGGTCAGTCCACGTGAGCAGGTGCTCACTCTTACTGAGGATTAACAGAACAGCTAGGGCTTCAACTAATACGCCGTAAACAGTGAGCATAACCCCTGTAGCTGTAGTCAATCTCTTCTTCATGAGGGCCCAGCCAGCTCCAGCCACGAGAGAGCCTAACCCGAGGATTAACGGGTGAGGTGCAGCCATAAGTAAGTGGCCGAGTGCAACTATATGCTTCAAGCGCCCGCTTAGATCACCTATATGGTCGATTTCAGCAACCCGCATAGACATGGTGAACACTCTATGCCTAAGGGCGTTACAACCTCACCTCTCTCCTATCAACTGCAGTTTAAACTTTTGCAGTAACCCTAATTAGGGGTTACACGGGTCTGATTATTTGTACTTAACAATATGGTTACTAAATTAGCCCTCTGGGGGGCATGAAGAATAATGTCTTTAAGATCTGCTGAAGGTTTCTTGGCTAGGACTTCACGCATGATGTTAACTAAGTTAGTCCCTGGCATCGTTGAGGTAAGCATGAAAGGTGTGATAACGCTGCCCATGATAGCTCAGCTCATGGAGTACCTAGAGCAGAACGGCATCAAGGTAGTTTCAGCCGTGATGAGCAGGAGGAGCGAGCGTGGTGGTGAGATGGTTTCTGCAACAATGTTCCTCGACTTCTCAAAGTCTAAGGTATCTATAGACGAGTTCCTGAAGCACGTGGAGAGGTTTAAGCTGGCAAGCATAGAGGTCTTAGACGTGCCTCTAAGCACTGGAGCAATAAACATAATGTCATTCACCCTGAACGACGCCAAGGCTATGCTAAGCACCGCCCACGAGATGTTTAAGTCTGCTGGCAAGGCCTTCCTCTACTACTTGGGTCTAGGCTTAGGCAAGAGGAAGGCTGAGGAGGTGGCTATCTGCACTAGGATTAGGGATCCACTGGAGTACGCTGTGCTGTGGGCTCAAAGCATGGGGTGGGGGGAGTTCGCCATTAGGAGGAGCATAGGAAAGGTCTATGTCTTAGCTAGAAACCTCTTTGAGTGCTTTAGGGAAGAGGCCGAAGAGGTCTCACCTGAGCCTAGGAGTCAAATCTTCAGAGGCTTCTTGGCGGGCTTCCTCTCTAGGATATGGGGTAAGGATGTGAAGGTCGTCGAGATTAAGTGTACAGCGAAAGGAGATGAGTGCTGTGAGTTCGAGATAACGCCCTCTTAGCTCTAAGCGGCCTTGCCTAAGTACATCTTGCTGAGCTCCTCATTCCCCAATATATCCTTAGCGTCGCCCTCATAGACAACTCTACCGGCGGCCATTACGTAGCCTCTATCAGCGATCTCCAAAGCCTTCTTGGCGTTCTGCTCAACTAGGAGTATTGAGACGCCTAGATCTCTCACCTCAACTATCTTCTCGAGCACCTTCGCCACGAACTTGGGCGCCAAGCTGGCCGTGGGCTCGTCTAGGAGTAGGAGCTTCGGCTTTAACACGAGAGCTCTAGCTATCGCCAGCATCTGCCTCTCTCCACCACTAAGGTTTCCAGCTCTCTCCTTAGCCCTCTCCTTCAACACTGGGAACAGGCTGTAGACCTCCTCCACGAGCTCCCTCACCTGGCTCTTCGGCTTCAAGTAGCACCCCATCTCTAGGTTCTCCTCGACTGTTAGCGACGTGAAGACGTTGTCGAGCTGTGGGACGTAGCCTATCCCTATGGAGGCAAGCTCGTGAGGCCTCTTGCCATTGATAAGCTCCCCCTTAAACCTTATCTCGCCAGCCATGAGGTTCGCAAGCCCCATGATGGTCTTGAGCACTGTGCTCTTGCCCGAGCCGTTTGGGCCTATGATCGTGACTACCTCTCTATCCCCAACCCTTATTTCCACACCTCTCACTATGACCAGCTTGCCGTAGCCGGAGTCGACGCCCTTAAGCTCGAGGATGCTCAACTAGACCTCACCTAGGTATATGTCCATGACCTTCGGGCTTCTTATGACCTCCTTGGGGTGGCCTGAGAGCACGACTTTACCCCTATGCATTACGTATAGGTGGTCTGAGTACTCGACGAGGAGGTCGACGTTGTGCTCGACTATTAAGAACGTCAATCCCTGCTCTCTCCTTAAGGTAGTTATTGCATCGAATATCTTTCTAGCAAGTGTCGGGTTGACTCCTGCAACTGGCTCGTCGAGGAGGAGCACTGTTGGGTCAGCCATTAAGGCCCTGCCCAGCTCGAGGAGCTTCATCTGTCCGCCTGACAAGTTCATGGCGAGCTCGTTCTTCAAGTGAGCTAGGCCTAGGAACTTGAGTATCTCGAGGGCTTTCTTAGCGTGCTCCTCCTCTTCGGCGTCGACCTTCTTCCACCTAAAGAAGTTAGCTGTAATGCCCTCACCAGTCTGCCTTCTAGGGGCTAGCATCATGTTCTCCAAGACCGTCATCCTAGGGAATATCCTTGGAACTTGGAAGGTCCTAACAATCCCCTTCTCAAACACTTGGTGAGGCTTAAGCCTCCTTATCGAGCTCCCATTGAACCTTATGTCGCCCTCATCGGGCTCGTAGAGAGCGGTTATCACGTTTATCAGTGTGCTCTTGCCTGAGCCGTTCGGGCCTATAATGGAGGTTATGGTGCCCTTCTCAACCTCCATGTAAACCCCGTCGAGGGCCTTCAGCCCTCCAAACCTCTTGTGGACGTTATCTACGGTGAGCATTCCTTACCCCTTTTCTTCTCCAACTTTTAGAGCCCTCGTTTTTATAAATTTCTCTTTGAGCAATCCTTGAGGCCTGAAGAGGACGAGTACTACGAGCAGTACACCTATAATCATCATCCTAAGGTTGTAGGGCTCTATGGGGAGGGTCGTAATGTTCTGGATGAACGCTGTGCCTCTCTCAAGGACTTCAAGCACAGCTGCTCCAAGTATTACTCCTAGGTTGTTGCCCTTGCCGCCGAGTATCACCATAACCCAGATGAGGAAGGTCACCATGGGGACGAACATGTCTGGGCTTATGAACTGCCTGTAGTGGGCGTATAGGCCTCCAGCAAGCCCAGCTATGGCTGAGCCCAGCGTGAACATCTGGGCCTTATACTTAAACGTGTACTTGCCGAGTGCTTGAGCTGCCACTTCATCCTCCCTTATGGCCTTTATGACCCTCCC
>QMSN01000147.1 GCA_003650865.1 Thermoprotei archaeon | reverse complement strand
GAAAAATTACGGGAGAAGTTCAACTATGACCCTTACAGCAAGTTATTAGGAATAGAGCTCCTTGAAGTTAAGGAGGGCTATGGAAAAGCCTCTCTGACAATTAGAGATGACATGCTGAATTTCCATGGAGTAGCTCATGGAGGCCTAATAGCATCACTTGCTGACGTGGCCTTCGCAGCAGCAAGCAACTCTCACAATAGGAAAGCCTTAGCCCTCAACCTAAATATAAATTATCGCAGACCAGCCAAGGCCGGAGACACCCTCATAGCCGAAGCATTTGAAGAAAGCCTAGGCAAAACAACAGCTCTATATAAGATCATAGTCAGAGACTCTAGAGGCGACATAATAGCAGTATGCCAAGGCTTGGTATACAGGATGGATGAACCCATATTAACATAAGGAGTCTAATGAAAGCTAAGCCTTTACATAAGCAAATACGCATTTAAATTATTTTAGCAATTCATCGACCTTCTCAATGGCATGTCGAGCTTGTGCTTAAGTAATTCCTCCTTGCTTGCGAAGAAGCTCTTGAACTTGGCCTTTCCTTATTGTCGTTGAGACTTCAATTACTATAACCTCTTCATCTCTGAGAACGGCATCTACTCCATTCCATCCCATCTACTATAATGCCTCTCATCTCCTTAATGTTATTCCTTATTCTCTTAATTGAAAAATGAATTCCATCTAGGAGGTAAGCTTGGACTAAAACTCCAAGACTCTCCTCTAATCTACTTAGCCTTCTACCACGATCGATTCTTAAGACCTCGATTTCTCTCCAATTATTGTTTGCTCTTCTCTTAGGGCTTTCCGCTCTTCTTCTATCTTGCTAAGTCTTTCCAGTATTCCAAGTAGCTTAGATAGCTAGCTATGGCGTATCTGAATTCGATTTCTTTCTCTAAGAAGCTCTTCTTGATGTCGCTCATAGAGCTTCATTTTTTTGGTTGCTTTCTTCTTAAAAAAAGGATTGAGGTTTAAGTGGTTATGTGAAGACTCTTATCGTCTTCGTGTTTTTGCTATTGCTACTCCGCTTATGCATAATGCTATTATCGCTATTCCAAGTGATGCCGCTACTGGCTCCATTGGTGCTGGCTCTCCAGGTGGTCCTTGTGGTCCTTGAGGGCCTTGAGGGCCTTGGGGTCCCTGAGGGCCTTGTGGTCCTGGTGGCAAGATTGTTGATAGGCTCCTAATGTACTTGCAGAGGTCTTGTACCTCAGCGAATGCTGTGCTAGCTTCACCATACAGCTTAAGAGCTTCATTAACATCGTCTGTAAGTTCAGCTAAAGCTAACTTGTGTGTTGCCTCCCAGTACTTCGATTTTGCTCGGTCGAATAGCTCGTTTACTAGGACTTTGCTCCAATCATTATTTGCCGTTAGCTCTTCTATGGCTTGAGCTGTCGCGAGTAGCTCGACTTCAGCTGCTGCCATTAGGGCTTTGGTTGTTGATAGAGGGCTATCCTTGAACTCGATCTTCACGTATTGGCCGTAGGATCTAGGTGCTAAGCGACCCCATTGAGGATAGCCTGGATTTCCAGCGCATACCCAGAGCACTCTATCCTCTGGGACTGCAACTTTGGATACGAATGTCGCGCCTTTTGTGCCCCAGAATTTATTTACTGTGTTGCCAGTCCATCCCGCATCTTTTATCCATGCTGACCCATTCCAGTAGTCCGTGCTGCTCATTATCATCATGACGGTGTCAGCAGTTATTTGACCATAGTTCTCCTCTATGTACCTTTCAACCGTTATGTAGCGATACCAACTTGAGGGATGGCACTCTGCTGGATCCCATGGCTGCTGAGCTGGCATCATCGTCGTATTTAGATAGTGATTAGCGGTTATTATGTAGTCCTTCTCGCCAAAGGCTCCTGGCTTTCTAACCCCTTTAAGTACGTGTGTGGTTTCGATGGCATAGGCATGCCCATTTACATCAACGACCATGTGGTTTATGCCGTTAGTCGGAGTAAATCGTAGGAAGACGTCTTTAGCTTCTTCAGCTGTTGAGCATGTCATGGCTATGTATGGGCCTATTATGAAGTCCGTAACTCCATAGCCTATATCCTCAGGCCTCGCATTAGGACCTTTATTCGACGCGTGGACCAAACCTTTATCGTTCATTTGGAAATTGTTGCCAAGCCTCCCAGCTACGCCGAAGGATATGAAGGCATTGCCGTTCTCTGGGTACGCTATGATCATAACTATGTATGAGTAGCATCTCCCCCTAGGATAATCAAAGTTTGAGCCTACAACTAACTTGCCATCAGCAGTAGCATTACCCCAAGCAGCCATGTTAGTACAGGTTTCAGGTAGAGGAATCCACTCGAACTCCACCTGATAATTGATCAACAGGACGTCCCAGTAAGTGACGTTATACCCTGCATCTTGAGCTCCAGCAGCAATCCCCCTCAAAATCTCGAGGTAATCAACTTCGGGGAGCTCATTAGCCACATAAGACTCATACTCTGAAAGCTTGGTGAGTATAGTTTCCTTATCGTACTTCTCCAAGAGCGTTGACCATAAGCCATCCTTGACCAAGCTGATGTACTTGCCAGCTTGATAGCCATACTGATAGCCCATTTCATATTCAGAGCCGCTGATGTATATTATGGGGAAGAAAGCCGGTGGATCAACATAGTCGTCTATTGTAGCTGCATGAAGCACTTGAGGAGATGACATTACGAAAGTAAGTAGAAGACCAGTAAACACGATGTACAGCGAAACGCTTTTTGCATCTACACAATTCTCATTTAAAAGACGTTTTAGTGGAACATCCACATAATATCGATGGTTAAAGTCGTATATAAGGTTTGCGCGTTTAAATCTGAGGTTAATGAAGAACATATGAATATCACTTCGTTAATACAAACTCCTCTCATTTATAGGTAGGAACATGTCAATCATGCATTATATAAGGACTTCTCGTGCCCGAGTATTATGGGATGATTAATATCTAAAAATGAAGTAAAACGCTTTTTAGAAGCAACAGCTTTCATCTTTTCACTAGCAAGGTGGTCATGAATAGTGAGCATAATGGTGGCTTTCAACTCTTTTTCATCAAGTTGATGCTCATCAGGGACTTCTGCCTCTTTTGCTTCTCCACGATGAACGTTAACTTGATAAAAAGAGTTGAAGGGGTGTGTACGTGGCTATAAGGCTCTATTATGCCTTAGGGTGTTTAGGTTAACATAAAAAACTGATAAAAATTTAAGGTGTGTTTGGAGAGTTGCAGGTTGGGGGTTATGCCTCTCATTGTCTTAACAGCTGATCGTGCTCTCTTCACTGATTTTGGTGGTCTGAACTTCTTGGGCTTTGGCTTATGCTTGCCATATAGGTTGGTTCCCTCCTTCATTGAGTACAATATATTGGCGCCAAGAATACCAGCTGATGAGGGTGGAAGGGCTCTTTATGCTCCCTATGCATTAGCGAAAGTTGAGGCATCGCTTTTAGCTTCAGGCTTCAATAGGAGTGAAGTTTTGATAACGCCTCCGGAGCACGTTG
>QMSN01000146.1 GCA_003650865.1 Thermoprotei archaeon | reverse complement strand
TCAAAGCTATACCTAAAGCTCTTGTCGGCGGCTACTGGCTGCAAGACGACTATCAACAAGGCTATCGATACTGCAAGTGCAACAGCAACTTTAAGCCTCGACATCTAAGCCCCCCTCAACAACTACAGAGGACTTATACATGTAGGTAGCAACAGGGCAAGCCTCTATGCATACTCGACACCCTCTACAGGAGTCTAGGACCTCTATGGCTCCATCAATTCTTATTGAACTTGTGGGGCACCAGTTTAAGCATGAACCGCAGAGGTTGCAGAACTTAGCCCTCAGTAAGCTCTTAACTAAGAGCTTGAGTGCCTCCTCAAGCTCTTTGGGGTCGCCAGCTTTTAAGCTGAAGCTCCCGTCTGAGCTTACGGCTGCAAAGGCCCCCTTCAGCTTCAAAGTGACTAAGCCGAGCTTCTCGCTGAAGCCAACCTTGCCTCCCGTGCACTTCAAGAACATTGATAGTCTAGCTAAGCTAACACCACCTCGAAGTCCTCCATGAGCTTCATAAGCTCCCTCACACGGCCTCGCTGAGAGCACTACTCTCACTTCAGCTGTGCCCCACAACTTCTTCTCGATCGAGTTCACGTCTAACCCTATCCTCAGCGACATCTTCTTTATATCCCCTGGAAGCCTCCTCCACCTCCACAACCCCAAGTGAAACCACTCTTGGGGCAGCCCCCTCTCCTCAATCCAAGAAAGCGCCTTCTCCTCCCAGCTTCTCCATAGGCTTGGGTACACCTCCTTAATTCTCTCGAACTCAGCTAGCTCACATGCAGGGCAGAGCCAGCAGCCTATCCTGTCAAAGCCCTCCTTGTAGAGTGGGTTTGTGTCAAGCTTCTCTGACATCAAGTAGAGCCATACGTGTAGGGCAGACCAGTCTCTTATCGGGCTTACCCCCAAGAGGCTGGGTATCCACTTGCTCCTCTCGATCATGGGGGCTCTGAGCCTAGCGAAGGACTCATACTTCCTCTGACCCAAGATCGAGTAGACCTCGCCTTTGAACCTGCTCTTGACGGCTCTCGCTATGGGCACGAGCTTACAGACCTTACAGCACCACCTGTAGTCTCGAGCTGGAGGACCGAGTGAAGGGAGGGATCTCCAGAAGGCGTCTTCTGCGCTCGCTAGTATGAGCTCGAGGCCAAGCCTATTAGCTACATCCCACACATGTTCAACAGTTGCTGGAGCCTCTATTCCTGTGTCGTTGAACAGCATGGGCTTATCGCCTATGGCCTTGATAGTCAAGAGGAGAGCTACAAGGCTATCCTTCCCACCTGAGAAGGACACGAAGACCTCTGACCCCTTAACGGCTCTCGCTATAAAGGAAGTCGCTCTCCTCTCTTCAGCCTCTAAGTGGCGCTTGTTGGCCTCAACGGCCTTGCTCCACGAGGACTTAACATCTCTAAAGTGGGGTTTATGGGGACTCCACACCTTAACTGCTTTAAGCCTTCCATCACCTAGCGACACAGCCACCCCTATCGACAAGCCCTTCTCGTCGGAGAGCACGACGTACCTACTCTCTTCGCTCGGTGTTTCGCCTGTGTAGTCACGCTTAGAGAGCACATCCCAAAGCTTAACGTTACCCCTCTTAACCTCCACGTAGGGGGCTGCCCCCTCAGCTATGAGCCTCGAAGCCCCCTCATAAGAGGGTCTAAACCTCCAAGTCCTCCTCTCCGGGTTGAAGTACAGGTTCCCCATGACCCAGCCGTCTACTATAACCTCATTGGCCTGATCGACGTATGGCACCTTATTCAGCAGCACTACGCCTCCGCTTGGAGCTATTACTTCACAAGCCCTGCTCCCAAGCTCCTTCTCAACTGTGAGCTTTAGCAACTTTAAGTCGAACTCGAAGGCAGGCCTGAAGTCCTTGGGCGGCGACCCGTAAGCCTTGACCCCTCTACCCTCACAAAGCCCGCACTTAGGGGCTATGAGAGGCACATTACAGACTGGACACCAATATAGGTCTGCTGAAACTCTCCAAGCAGCTGGCACAATGGAGACACTCCAGCTTAAAGCCTAAGGTTTTTCGCTGAGCTCAGCCATATATACTTAGCACTACATCCAATTTGACCTGCTTTCTCGGAGGAGCGCTCGACATGAAACTTTTCGGCAGGGGCTTCAAGATCCCCATATACGTCAACTTCGGCAGGGGCAGGATAGAGCTTAGAGAGGTCAAGGTTGAGGGTAAATGCACTGTCCTAGATGCAACGCTTAAGGCCTACAAGGCGGAGTACTTCCCCTCTGATGAGGCTTCGGGACATAGAGGCGCGGTAGTGATAGCGATAGAGGGGGTCAAGGCCGACCTAACCCATAGCTGGGTCTTCTA
Source organism: Thermoprotei archaeon (assembly GCA_003650865.1). GTDB lineage: Archaea > Thermoproteota > Methanomethylicia > Nezhaarchaeales > WYZ-LMO8 > QMSN01. Next base: position 1,209 of record QMSN01000146.1, on the reverse strand, counting down.
CGTACACGATGAGAAGCTTGGAGGCTGGATTTTCCCAGACAAGACCTGCGATAAGGTTGAGCTCCACAAGGGCAACGTTGTCTGCTGGAGGTACTACAACCATAGAGTTGAGGGCTTCCCGCCGAAGAACCCTCCGCTGTGGAGAGGGTGTATGAGGTTTGGCCTCGACAGGTAACCTTGAACACCTCCTAAAGATGCGGACGGTTAAGCCCTCACCCCTCTTCACTGAAGTAGAAGGCAAGGTCGAGTGTGGAGTCTGCAATAGGAGGTGTAGGATACCCAATGGGCAGTGGGGTTACTGCTCCGTCAGGTTCAACTTTGACAATAAGCTGTACACGGCTTCTTACGGAGACCTATCAGCCATCGAGAGCAGGCCCATAGAGGTCAAACCCTTCTTCCACTACTGGCCTGGCTCCACATCTCTGACGTTCTCCACGTGGTCCTGCAACTTCGACTGCCCTTGGTGCCAGAACCACCACTTGTCAAGAGCTAAGCCGAACCCATTAGCCGCTAGCTACGTGAGCCCCAAGAGCTTGGTCGACATGGCCGTTAAGAGCGGCGACATGGGCTTGTGCGTCAGCTTCAACGAGCCCACAATGCTCTTCGAGTACTGCCTAGACGTCTTCCCACTGGCGAGGAGCAGAGGGCTTTACTGCTGTTTCGTCTCCAATGGCTTCATGACCACCAAGGCCCTCCAAATGCTCGCTCAAGCTGGGCTCGACGGCTTGAAGGTCAACATTAAGGGCGACGAGGAGGTCTACGAGAAATACATTGGCGTTAAGGGTGGAGAAGAGCTTGTGTGGAGGACTGTGAGCGAAGCGAAGAGGATGGGGCTCCACGTGGAGGTAGTGTTCCTCATCGTTAACGGCGTGAGCGACGACGAGGATTGCATAAGGACCGTCATAGAGAAGCACTTGAAGTACGCTGGCCCCGAGACGCCAATACACTTCACCAGGTACTACCCAGCGTATAGGTTTAGGAACCCGCCGACTCTCATAGAGGTCATAGATAGAGCCTATACCATGGCTAAGGAGGCTGGCGTGCTATACCCATACGTGGGCAACATCCCGGGGCACCCTGGCTTCCACACGTATTGCCCAAGCTGTGGGAACCCCGTGATAAAGAGGTTTCAGTACGGCGTCTACGAGGTCAAGCTGACGGAGGACAACAAGTGCATGTACTGTAAGACCCCGATACCCATAACGGGCT
>QMSN01000145.1 GCA_003650865.1 Thermoprotei archaeon | reverse complement strand
GCATTAACATAGTAGGGCTTGGCCCTGATGCTAGTGGTCGCCTTCTGACGCTTGAAGCCGTGAAAGTATTGAGCAAAGCTCAACTCATCTTGGTAGTGCCAAGGCTTAAAGGAACCGTTAAGAGGCTCTGCCCTCGAAGTGCTGAGATACTCGACATAGATAAGCATGTTGTTGAAAGGCTTCCGCAATTGCTTGAGGACGAGGTTAAAGCTGCTCATTGTAATGAGGTTGTCATTGCAGTAAATGGTGATCCAACATTTGCAAGCTTGGGTAGTAGACTCTATCATCGCTTAGCTCGACGTGGCTTAAAAGCCAATATAATCCCTGGCATCAGCTCTTTGCAGCTCGCTGCAGCAAAACTGGGGTTAGATTGGGCTGACTCGCTAATCCTTGATCTCCACGCTGGAGGCGATGAGAAGGCGCTTCGAAAGGCAATTACCATGGCTGAATTGGGCCTTAGAGTTTTCACAACGTTAAGCCCGAGGGTTAAGGCTGAAAATGTAGCAAAACTCCTCTCTGAAGCGGGGTTTCCATCAGCAAAGCTCTTTGTCTGTGAAAACCTAGGCACTTGCGAAGAAAGGATCCTCACATCACATGCATGTGCTTTAGCTAGCGAACACACCAATTATAATGCAATTTTGATTATTGAACCGTTGGATAAGAGGTTAACCTATGGCATTAAAGATCAAGAGATCTACGCGCCTAGAGAAGTCCCCGGCCCCACCAAAGAGGAAATTCGCGCTATAACAGCTTGCAAAGCTAGGCTCAAGCCTGGACACCAAGTCATAGAAGTTGGTTGTGGGACTGGAGCACTTACAATCGAGCTAGCTTTAAGGGTTCTTCCTAACGGTCTAGTTTATGCGGTTGACTATAGGAAAGAGGCTGTTGAAGCAACAATTGCTAATGTTAAGCGCTACGGTGTTGCGCATGTCGTGAAGGTCGTTCAGGGAAAGGCCCCCGAAGTCCTCTCGACACTTAACGGGAAATTCGCCGCCGCCGTCATTGGCGGTACCAGAAATTTGCGTGATGTCATTGAGGTGCTTGACGAAGACCTGCTTGTGGAGAATGGGCGAATAGTCATCAATGCTATTACCGCCGACTCTTTAACCGTCTCTTATCAGACGTTAACCAAGTTAAACTATGACGTTGAAGTAACGTGCTGTCTCATTGCGCGTACACGAAGGTTAAAGCAGCATTTAGCGTTTTCATCATTAAACCCAGTTTTCATAATAGTCGGCGAGAAGGTGAAAACATGAATCTTCATCAAAGAAGAGCTGTCTACATAGTGGGTTGCGGGCCTGGAGATGTTGAGCTGCTGACTATAAAGGCATACAATATACTTACATCAGCACAAGTGCTTGTTTACACGGGTAGCTTGATAAATCCCGATATCTTAAAGCTCGCTAAGCGAGCTGAAGTCATGCTAAATAGCGCTAACATGAGTTGGCGCGAGATTCTCGAGGTGCTAGTGGCTGGGTACAATCAAGGAAAGCTAACTGCTTGGGCTCATGACGGTGATCCTACGATTTATGGAGGGTTATGGGAGGTAATCTTAGCTTTAAGAGAAAATGGGATACCATATGAAATAGTCCCAGGAGTCTCCTCGGTTGCTGCATCAGCTGCTAGACTAGGTGTTGAATTGACCGTGCCATATTACTCTCAGTCAGTAATCATCACTAGACCACATGGAAAGACTCCACTTAGAAGCGAAGAAAGGCTTTCACAATTAGCTAAGCATCATTCCACCATGGTAATATTGCTGGGAGCACATGCTGGTGAAGCCATTAAAAATGAGCTGCTGGCAGGTAATTTCGACCTAGAAGATCATGTTGCAGTGGTATATCATGCAACGTGGGGGGATGAGAAGAAGTTTATTTGTCGTCTCGAAGAATTGCCTTTAAAGCTGAGGGAAAGAGGGGTTACAAGGAGCGCTACCATTGTTGTAGGACCAGCAGTAGAAGCTCTTCTTGGAGCAATTAAGCCTACCACCTCCAAGGTGTATGGTGACCACAAATGAAGGTGTTGTTGTGGGTTCCGAGCGCTGATGATGAGAGTAAAGCCATTAGCAGCGTCTTGAGGAGCTACGGCCTTGAGGTGAAAACCGTTAAAGGGACGATAAGCAGAGCTCGTAAATACCTATACAAATCGTGGAACACTCTCAACTTCGTAATTGGCATAGCACCACTACCGCTATGTGTCAGGTTGATTTCAGGGCTATTGAAATCAAAATATGAAGATCCTTCAGTATTATGCGTAACACCCGACAAGAACTATGTGCTATGCCTTTGTGGAGAACACTTTAAAGGTGGTAAATGCCTAGCCAGTTTGCTAGCTAAGGCCTTTAAAATGAGGCATATATTAACCTCTAAGCTCGATTTAATGGATGTAACCCCGCTTGATGAGCTCTGCTTCAGACTGAGATTGGTACCCTCCGACTTGAGGTTGTTAAGCGACTATGTTAAGTGTCAAGCTAAGGGTCTTGAAGTATCCATTAGAGCGCCACCCAAGATTTTAAGATGTATAAGACATGTAGTGAGAAAGGGTTACGCTCTTAAGGAGCCTCCACTCGAAGAAGACGTTGATGTCGTTGTCTGTCAGGTCAACGGGCTTAAACCTTTAATCCTCAAACCTCGTAAAGTCGTCTTGGGCATGGGTCTATGCAGCGTAGCTGATGAACGTGATGTGCTTTCAACAGTAGAGAGAGCACTAGCAGTTCTTAAGATGCCGTTGCAGAGGCTAGATGCCCTATGCATCCCAGACATCAGGAGAGGCCATCCTTCACTAAATGCCTTAAGAAAACTTGTCCCCTTAGAGCACTTTGAGGTTCAAGGCCTTCTTCGAAGAAGCAGGTCAAGAGGCTTATGCGAAGAGCTTGCAATTAAGCTTCTAAAGCAATACAATTTTCTCATTAAGAAGATTAAGGGAATGCACACGACGGCCGCATTGGCTGAGGGATACTGATCATGGCTACTCGAGGCAAGCTATTCGTCGTGGGAATAGGTCCAGGAGCTTTAGAGCACATGACCTTGAAGGCGCTGGACGTATTAAGACGAGCTGAAGTCATCGTGGCGTACACTGGATACTTAAAGATATTAAATAAGCTTGGGCTAACAAGGGGGAAGAAGGTGCTTGCAACAGGGATGGGCGAAGAGGTTAAGCGAGTCCAATTAGCTACCGAGGAGGTCTTAAAGGGGCACGACGTGGCATTGGTTTGTAGCGGAGACCCAGGTATATATGGACTTGCAGAGCTTGTCTTTAGGTATCTTGATGGAATGTCGCTTAGCATTGACGTTGAGATAGTCCCCGGAATAACAGCAGCTATAGCTGCAGCTAGCATACTCGGTGCACCTCTAAATAACGACTTTGTAATTCTAAGTCTTAGCGACTACTTTACCCCATGGAATGAAATCCTAGAGGAGCTAAGAGCTGTCGCAAAAACAGAGCTTGTCATAGTGCTTTACAACCCATCTAGTAGCCGTCGCCATGACAAGTTTAGTGAAGCACTAAAGCTGCTAGCTGAAGCAAGAGGAGACCCCATAATATGCGTAGTTAAGAATGCATATCG
>QMSN01000144.1 GCA_003650865.1 Thermoprotei archaeon | reverse complement strand
TTGGATGACTAGTGGCTACAAGCTTGAGGACGCCTTGAAGATAGGGCTTTTCACGACGACGATAGGCGAGTTCAGCCTGATAATAACCTACGAAGCTACGAGGTTCGGAGTGACTAGTCAGCCTGTATTCGTAGCTGTTGCTATCTCCACGATAATGGCAGCCATGACTTCCTCGCTAGCCACGAGGAGAGCTGACCAAGTCGCTTGCAACTTGGCTAAGCTCATGCCCAACCCCATCAAGCTCTTTGGGGACCAGGTGTCCAGCTACGTCAAGAAGGTCTTGGAGGGCAAGGTCAGCAACACGATTAAGGAGTCCTTCATAAGGGTTCTTAGAGCGAGCGCCGTGCTCGTGTTAACAGCTTTCGCAGCGTCCTCAGTGCTATACGCCATAGATGCTTTCATACCAAGCCCCTACAGCCCAGCCTTCTCCCTCCTCGTGGTGGCCGTGGCGCTAATAGCCATGCTGAAGGTCGCCAAGAGGCTCTACACTCACGCAGACAACCTCTCAGCAGAGGTGCTGCAGAGGTTTAACGTGCTAAACATTGGGGTTAGGCGCTTACTAGCGAGCCTCATATTCCTCAGCTTGATGTCGATAGCCTTCGTAGTCGCCGTGCTCACCTCAAGCCAGTACATAGTCTCCTTGATAAGCAGAGTGTTGGGGCCCGATGTCGGCTACACCGTTACATCCATCATAGTTGTAGGGGTGCTTGCCTTAGTGATATCGATGATAATCTCTAAGCTGAGGAGGCTCCTCGTGAGGGGCGTTTAACTCCATGAGCCAATGGGCATAGAGGATCCGGCATCTTCAAGTCGCCGTACACTATCTTAGCCCTAGCGTGACACCCACCTAGGCACTCCTGAGCGTAGGGGCATTTGGAGCAGGCTTCCTTCAAGCCTATAGGCGTTGAGAGCTCCTTGACCAGCCTGTTGTTGAGGTACTCCTCCCAGGCCTTGGGGATTCCAATGCTTACGTCGGACACCTTGACGTCTATGGTGTCGCAGAGCATTATGCTGCCGTCTGGCGCTATGTCGAGAGATGAGTTTATCATGCAGAGGGCTGGCGAAGCCCACTTGGACTTTATGAGTGCCTTAGCGAATGGCGAGCACCAGAACTCCACCTTGAAGCCCCTCTCGTCAGCCGCAGAGGAGGCAAGCTTAAAAGCCTCTTCAACCATCCAGGGCTCAGGCATGATGTCTAAGCTAGCCCTTCCAACTGGTATTACTGGTATTAGGGCCGCCTCCATTGCTCCAAGGGACTCGCAGAGCTCGACGTACTTCCCGGCCTCGAAGTAGTTTATGGTGTTGATGGTCATGATCGGCCTGAACTTAGCTCCAAAGCTCCTGAGCACGCCCACCCTATCCATGAGCCTACTCCAGTAGGGGCCTCTTATGGCTAAGTACGTCTTCTCACTTGCAGCGTCGAAGCTCACTTGAACCTCCACATCCCTCTTAGCTAGGAAGGAGGCAAGCTCGTCGCTTAGTAGCATGGTGTTCGTGACAACGCTCACCTCAAGGCCCAGCTCTTGAGCTTCACATATCAGCTTGACCAGGTCCCTCCTCAGAAGGGGCTCTCCACCAGTTATTGAGAGGTGCTTAGCCCTTATCTCGGCTAAACCCCTGATCATCTCGATAGCTTCATGGGTGGAGAGCTCCCTCATGCCGTTGAAGCGCACTGCGTAGCAGTGCCTACAGCTCAAATTACACCTGCCAGTTGCAATCCACACTACGAGCCAGCATAGGCTCATGTAGACCACCGAGGCGTCGAAGCCTCGCAAGCAGAGAGGAGGTTAGCTTGGCTCAACAAGAAGATGGCAGAGGGTAATATAACGATTACTCAAGTCCACGTAGCCCTAAGTAGTTGAGGGATTACGTGGAGCGCTCGGCGACTTGCTTGAGAGCTTTGATATCAAGCCGCAGGCGAGGTCAATGGCTCTTCGAACTATCTCCACGTCAACCCCCTTAACGCCGCAGCCTACTACGAGTATTCTCCTCGTGGAGTCCTCGACCATGGTAAGCGTTGAGTCCCTATGCGGGAATACGTGCATGACCTTCTCTGAGTCAGCTAGCACCACGCTTCTCTCATCAAGCCTCTCAACCCCTCCACCTATTGGGTGGAAGAGCTCGCCTACTCTAGCCCTCCTCAGGGTTATTGGGGGCTTGACCTTGTCTAAGTCGTATATGCCTATTGGGACGAGGGTCAGCATGGAGGCGACGTTGCCTAGATCCACAACGCTGTTTATGAGGGGTATGCTGCCAGTCCTCAAGGCACGCCTCACGAGCGCCTCTGAGGAGGGCCTAGTCTTCGTGGGGTCTATCCCCAACCTCCAGTAGAAACTCCTGTAAGCCTTGACTATGGGGTGCTCCCTCAACCCCTCAAGCGTGAGGGTGGACTTAACTCTCTCAACAGCTTCACGCACAGCCTTCTCCACGTCTCCATTAGACCTCTTAACCTCAACGCCCTCGAGAACTCTCCAAGCAATGTACACGCCTAGGGTCGCTAAACCCTCGTCGACGGATATCGAGATCATAAATCCAGCATAGGAGGCAAAGCTTAAAAGCTTAAATGCCCCCTTAAGGGGGCGGCGGAGGTAGGCCGCCGATGTGGGAGCCGGACGCCTAACTGGTCTTGAGGGCTACGTCGAAGATGGGCTTTACTCCTTTAACGACTACACCTCCGAAAAAACCCTGTTCTTCACCCCTGGGCCAACATACGTCCACCCTAGAGTGCTTAGAGCTCTAAGTAGACCTGTAGAGCCCCACTCCTACACAGGCTTCGCCTATAAGTATAGAGCTGTGCTGAGCAAGCTGAAGAGGCTCTTCAACACGAGGGGAGAGGTCTTCCTCATGGCTGGCTCAGGGACTCTAGCTCAGGAGGTCATGGTCGCAAACTGCGTGAAGCCAGGCGACAAGGTCCTCTGCCTAGCAACGGGCTTCTTCAGCTCTAGGTTCGCTGACATAGTTGAGAGGTACGGCGGGAAGCCCAAGGTCGTGGAGAAGCTCGACGGCAGGGGTTTCACAGCTAGAGATTTGGAGAAGCTCCTCAAGAGAGGGGGGTTTAAGGCTGTGACTGTAGCTCACGTGGAGACCTCAACTGGGGTCACATCGATGATCGAGGAAATAGGTGAAGTGGCTTTGAGGTACGGCGTCAAGCTCATAGTGGATGCAGTAGCCTCCCTAGGAGGCATGGAGGTCAAGTGCGATGAGTGGGGTGTAACCATATGTGGCAGCTGCAGCCAGAAGGCTATTGGGGCCCCTCCAGGCTGCGCGATAATAGCCGCCAGTAGGAGCTTCGTTGAGGAGCTTGAGGCTAGGAGAGAGCTTGTGAGGACGTTCTACGGCGACTTGAAGGGGTGGCTTGAGGTCGTTAGGAACCCTCAAAGCTACTACTCAACTCAGCCTGTGAGCATGGTCTACGCGCTTAATGAGGCCTTAGACATGATGTTCGAGGAGGGCTTAGAGAATAGGTTTAAGAGGCACTTCGTAGTGGCGGAAGCCGTCAGGAGGGCTGTCGAGGCTGCTGGCCTCAAGATATACGCCAAGAGGAGGTTTAGGGCGAACACAGTGACAGTTGTGGTGAAGCCAAATA
>QMSN01000143.1 GCA_003650865.1 Thermoprotei archaeon | reverse complement strand
GAATACAGACCCTAAACACGGCACTTCCGTTAGGGATGCGTATAGGGGCGTTGAGAGGTACATCAAGGATAAGGGGTATGGAGGCTCCCTCGTAGTCTCCTACCATAGAAATCCATCGGTGAGCGACTACATCAAGGAGCTGGCTAAGTGCGAGGACGTCTTGGTGTGCCTCTCATATCCAAGGGGTGGAGGACACATGGTTGTAGGTGAGGGCTACAGCTTGAGGAAGAACGGCGATGGATCCTACAACGTGTCGTTCGTAGATCCAGCTTCGAAGAAGTCTGTTACCGTCAAGATGTGGCCTAACGGCACGTGCACCTATGGTGGTGGATCAACAATGTTCGGCTTCGTGACGATATCGACCTTCAACCCACCGCCCACAAACAAGGTGTACCCGACGTACTCCTCCTACAGGTATAGGGGGTACCACGTGAGATCCTGCGGATTCGACTTCATAGTGGCTTCGATAGGGGACTACATGCCTGACTTCGACACGGTTTACATAGACGAGGAGGGCGTAGCCCACGGAGTTGAGGGAGGTGTTCTGCTCTACGTGCCTGACGGCCTCGTGTTCGGCTTCGCCAACGGCACAGTCGTTGTGTACGGATCTGAGCCTCAACTCGAGTACCCCGAGGACCTCTGGGGAATGACGATTGTAGAGGGGAACTACGTGATAACGGAGATGGAGCCCCCTGTAGCGGTGATAGAGCCTCAGCAGCTGACAGTTAAGTGGGGTGAGCATGCCGTGTTCAACGCCTCGAGGAGCTTCGACCCCAACCCAAGCGGCTACATAGCCTACTCCTGCTGGTACCTCGAATCCCAAGTGGTGGCTGAGGACTCTCTAACTCTCTCAATAGACACCTTGGACTTAGAGCCAGGCGTATACGAGGTGGCTCTCTACTTGGAGAGCGTCTACGGCCCCGCTAACACGTCGACTGCCACTCTCATCGTGGAGTCTAGGCTGCTAACGGAAATACAGCTCTCAGCTTCACAGGAGGTTAGTGAAGTTGGATCTGACGTGACGTTCACCGTGACCTGCTTGGATCAGGATGAGGAGCCCATAGCTGGGATAAGCGTTGAGCTTAGGATAGACAATGAAACCCTTACACTTCCAGCTACCGGTGATGATGGGAAGTCCTCTCTAACCTACACCTTCACCTCTACGGGCACCTTCACCATTAGGGCTTCCTACGGTGATGTGGTGTCAAACGAAGTTATTGTTGAAGTTACTTCTGAAGAGGTTTGGCCCCCTCAGAACTTCTTGATAGTCCCCATAGTCATAGCGGTAATAGTCGCCGTGGCCGTAGCGTTAATAGTGGCTAAGCTTAGGTAGCTACTCTCTACACCCTCTTTTTTTACTTGGCTTGGCTGGCTAGGAGCCTCTCCTCAAGCTCTCTCTGCCCTAAGAACTCCTTTAGCCATTCTAGAGCTACCTGCGGGCTTGGAGCGTGCTTAGGTGGGTGCTTGAAGTAGTACGCGCATGCTTCAGGGACTGCTCCACTAAGCCCTCTATCCATGGCTATCTTCGCCAGCCTTATGGCGTCTATCATGGCTCCAGCGAACATGGACTTGTCGTCCACCTTAAGCTTCACGTCCAGCTCAACGGTGAAGTCGGCGAAGCTGAGCCCCTTAATGTATATGTAGCATACCTTTATGTTCTCGAGGAAGGGCACGTAGTCGCTAGGCCCAATTCTAACCCTACCAGTGTCCTCTAGGTTGAAGCCCTCGGGTATAATGCTGGTGACAGCCCTTGTCTTACTTATCCTCTTGCTCTTCAGCCTCTCCTCAACAGTCATGTTTAGGAAGTCTGTGTTGCCGCCCACGTTGAGCTGATACGTCTCCAACACCTTAACTCCTCTATCCCTAAGCAACGACACGAGAGCTGTGTGCAGTATCGTAGCTCCAATCTGCCCCTTAATGTCATCTCCAAGCAGAGGTACACCAGCCTCACGATAGCGCTTAGGCCAGTAGCCCTCGGGGTCGCTGGCTATGAAGACTGGTATGCCATTTACGAAGGAAGCTCCAGCCCTAACAGTTGCCTCAGCGTAGAACCTCGTAGCTTCCTCACTCCCAACGGGGAGTAGGTTTACGACTACGTCAGCCCTCGACTTCTTGATCTCGTCGACCACGTAGTCGAGGCTTACGTCCTTGCCGTGGGGCTTGAAGACGTCGACCATGTGAGGAGCAACGCCATCTAGTGAAGGGCCGGGCTTAACCTCAACGCCTAGGTGAGGCACCTCAGCGAACCTCTTCGTTATGTTCGGGTAGGCAAATATCGCCTCACCTAGGTCCTTACCTACCTTGTCGGTTGACACGTCGAAGGCAGCTACGAACTCTATGTCACCTATGTGGTAACCCCCAAGCTTGGGGTGTAGGACGCCGGGCACAGTTGCGTTCTCGTCTATGTCCTTGTAGTAGTAGACGCCTTGAACAACTGCTGAGGCACAGTTACCAATACCGACGAGCGCGACCCTAACCCTACCCACGAGAGCCACCCCTCATATTCACGCCTGTGAATATACAGACTTATATTCACGCAGATAAATATATCTCTCGAAGAGCCTTGGAGGAGTCTAAGGCCTTGAAGAGGCTGAAGGACAAGCTCACCAAGGAGAACCTCTGGCTATACGTGATAAAGGAGCTGTCTGAGAGGCCCATGTACGCCTACCAAGTGAAGGTCTCATTGAGGGAGAAGTACGGGATCAACGTGGCTACAGTCACGGTCTACACCGTGCTATACAAGATGGAGAGGGAGGGCCTCATAGTTAAGGTCAGGTCTGGAGACGATAAGCTCTATACGCCTACGGAGAGGGGTTTAGAGCAGTTTAAGCTAGGCTTGGACTTCATACGCGAGGTTAGTGAGAAATTGCGGGGGGTTAGCTAAGCCTCCTAACGCTCTGGTCTGGTGGTGAAGTTGTTGTGTCCACTCCACTGACCTCGTGAGTGTGGTCGTTGAAGGCGTCTATGAGCTCATTAAGCTTCTCCTCAAGCCTCTTCAGCCTCTCCTCAACAGTTAATCTGGACATAGCTCCTCCCTCAGTCGTAAGCTCTTCAACCTATTTAACGTTACTCAACGCCTCTCCTTGAATCGCTCGATAAACCTCCTCGATAAACCCCTTCAAGCTTAAATTTAGACTTCACAAGTAGGTGTACTGCGATGAAGCTATGAGCAAGGCTGGCGTAAAAGCCCCCATTAAGCAGGTGTTGAGGCTTAAGGAGATGGTCAACTACCAAGAGGACGCTATCGTGAGCAGACTACTAATAGACAGGGAGTCTGGGACAGCTACTCTCTTCGCCTTCGACAAGGGGCAGTCTCTAAGTGAACACGTGGTTCCATTCGACGCTCTTCTAATGGTGCTGGAGGGGAGGGCTAGGATAACGATTGAGGGGGAGAGCTTCGACGTTAAGGAGGGAGAGGCAATAATAATGCCAGCCAATAAGCCTCACGCTGTAGATGCTGTAGAGAGGTTTAAGATGCTCCTACTGCTCTTTAGGGTTTAACCCCTCTCTTTACTCACCTCAACAGCTATAGACGAATCGTCTAGACGAGCAATGCATGAGGGATTTAAGGATCCTCCTCTAAAGTCCT
>QMSN01000142.1 GCA_003650865.1 Thermoprotei archaeon | reverse complement strand
GCCGTTACGAGTGAGCTTATGACTATCACTATTAGCTTGACGTCCTCAACGTTAACTCCAAGGGTCGTAGCGGTCTCCTCGCCCATCAACATGATGTTTAGGTCCCTAGCGTAGAGCATGGCGGCTACGCTGCAGCTCACTACTACAGGGGCTATCACCATCACCTGGCTCCACTGAGCAAGTGATAGGCTTCCCAGAAGCCAGAAGTATAGGCCGTGAAGGGACTCCCCAGCGAACATCGATATGAAGGTGGTTATTGAGGAGAGGAATATGCTCACAGCTATGCCTGAGAGGAGGAGGGTCATCACTGGAACCCTGCCTCCAACTCTACTCAAGTTGTAGACGAGGAGGAGGGTTGCCATGGCGAAAGCGAAAGCCATGACTGGGATCGTGGCTGAGCCTAGAAGCGCGAAGCCCAAGCCGAGCACTATCGCTAGAGCAGCGCCTAGAGCAGCGCCAGACGAGACGCCTATGATGTAGGGGTCGGCCATAGGGTTCCTGAAGACGCCCTGTAGGAGGACTCCAGCGAGCGATAGAGCTGCACCGACGAGACAGCCGAGGACTACTCGTGGAAGCCTAACCGCGATGACTATCTGCTCGTAGAGTGAATTCACCTCAAGTGACGGTATGGCCCAGTTGAAGAGGGACTTCAAGGCCTCAAGGGGAGGTATGTATGTTGAGCCTAGGCATGTCGAGAAAATGATGGAGATTACGAGGGCCACTAGTAGGAGCACTACGTAGAGCTTCCACCTCCGCCTCCTCTCCAGAGCCTCCATGCCTACTCCTCAAACGCCTCCGGGTGTATTAGGTGGGCTAGCTGCTCAAGCCCATCCACTAGCCTAGGCCCTGGCCTCACAATTATGTCCTCGTCTATAAAGTATATCCTGCCGTTAGCAACAGCGCTTATGGATGACCACCCTGACCTCGAAGCTATCTCGTCGACTGTTATGTTGTAGCTAGCCATGTAGCTGTCAGGCACTATGATGACGTCGGGGTTCCTAGCTATAACGTCCTCTGAGCTCACCATAGGGTATTGAGTCGAGGCGTCAGAGAATATGTTCTCTCCACCAGCCATTGTTATCAGGGAGTCTATGAAGGTGCCAGGTCCAACGGACATGAGTGGGTTATACCAGAGTTCGTAGTACACCTTGAGCTTGGGTAGGTCCTTAACCTTATTCACGACTGCTTGAACCCTACTCTCGAGCTGCTGAACAAGCTGTTGAGCTTCAACGAGCTTTCCAGTGGCTCGACCAACGAGTATTATGTCTGCGAACATCTCAGACAAGTCGTGGGGGTCTAGGGCTATCACTGTGAGCCCATAGCCCTCAAGTGTAGTCACTACATCCCTCTGAAGAGATGTTGAGGCGACGACTAGGTCTGGCTGAAGCTGAAGCACAGCCTCGACGTCTACGGTCGTGTAGCCACCAACAACAGCTATAGACCCATTCTCCTTGAGCTCAACGACCTCAGGAGGGTAATCACAGTACTCAGTAACCCCGACAACCCTATCTCCAAGCTCCAGCGCAAACAGTATCTCAGTTGAAGATGGAGCCAAGGACACTATCCGCGTAGGCTCAGAGCTCACAGTTACAACTCTACCAAAGTCGTCGACCAACGTTACGGGGAACCTCTCAGCCATAAGCTGGTTGTACTCGTTGAGAAGCTCCTCATAGTTACTCTGCAGCTGCTCTAAGTCAGACTTCAAGCTACTGTTAGACACCGCTAAGTACCCTATAACGAAGGCCTCCACAATCACTACAACCGCCAACAGGGCTAAGACATGCTTACTCTCCATAGAGCATCGGTTGGATGGGTAATCCAACAAGAAATTTAAACTTTACTCCTAAAAAGTGCTAGACCTCTGAAGTAGCTAAGTATGGACTTTCGAGAGGGCCTTGAACAGGGCTGCTTGAGGACTTACAAGCGATAATAAAAGCGATTAACTTTAGAGAAACGCTTTCACGTACGCGTAGACTGCGAAGTACACAGCTGGCTTAGCTATGTAGTCGTAGCCGTCTCAAGCTTGAAGGCAGCTGATGCGTGGGGACAGCTTTTAAGGATGTGTTTAGTTTTAGCTGACGAGCTAGTGCGTCGATGAGTTGATGTCTATGAGCTTCGAGTCGCCTCACGGCGGCGATGTCTGGCTTGTCGAGAGGCTTATGGGTATTGGTGCTCTAAGCCTCATAGACTTCAGCTCAAACGTAAACCCCTACGGCCCCTCCCCTAGGGCTGTCAAGGCTGTAGTTGAGCTTGCACCCACGCTTAGCCTATACCCGGACGACGAGTGTCTAAAGCTTAGGCAGTCGCTCTCTGAGCACTACGACCTTGACCCAGCGAATTTCATAGTTGGCAACGGGTCTACTGAGCTCATATACCTCTTCGCAAGGGTATTCGTTGGGTGTGGACTGGCTGGAGTGCACATACCCACCTTCTCTGAGTATGAGAGAGCAGTTGCCTCATGCGGTGGGTCTTGCTTATACACGAAGCCCCACGTGCAGGGTGCACCTAGTGTTGAGGAGCTCATGGAGCTCATGGATGGAGGTGTGAAAGCACTATTCATATGCAACCCCAATAACCCAAACGGCTCAGTAATGAGGGCTGAGGAGCTTGAGGAGGTCTTAGAGGAGGCTGAGAAGAGAGGGGTCTACGTGCTTTTAGACGAGGACTTCGTTGAGCTGGCTGACGAGGGCTCAGCTAGGAGCTTCATATGTGAAGTCGAGAAGTTTAGCAAGCTAGTCGTTTTGAGGTCCTTCACGAAGTCTCATGGACTCGCTGGGCTTAGAGTTGGATATGCTGCGGCGAGTCGCGAAGCCATAAGTAGGATGGAGGCGGCTAGGGTCAGGTGGAACGTCAACCTACTAGCTCAAGAAGCCGCTGTGGCAGCTCTACAGGATGGAGAGCACGTCGAAGCAGCTAGGAGGCTCGTGAAGTCCGAGAAGCCGAGACTCATGAGGGAGATGCAGGGCTTAGAGTGGGCTAAGCCGATATACGGCTACGCAAACTTCCTGCTCGTAGAGCTCAGTGGAGTAACGTCGCGCGAGCTAAAGATGGAGCTTGCGCGTAGAGGCTTCTTGATCAGGGACTGCAGCAACTTTAGAGGGCTCAACGACAGGTACATCAGGGTAGCGGTTAAGAGGAGCTGGGAGAACGAACTGCTAATTGAGGAGCTCAAGAAGCTCGAGGTGAAGAGATCTGTCAATTAAGAGCCCCAGAGAAGTCATAGCTGAGGCCTTGAGGAGAGGCGTTAGAGGAGCAAATAGGGAGTGCAAGTACTATCCATGCCACTTCGAAGGTCAAGACTGCACTTGGTGCTACTGTCCATTCTACCCCTGCATGGACAGGAGGATGGGGGGCTACATGACCATAAGCTCGAGGACGGGGAAACCTGTGTGGAGCTGTATGCAGTGCCACTGGATTCACATACCTAAAGCAGCTAAGCTAATACTCGAAGAGCTCAAAAAGCTAGGGGCAGATGCACCCACCAGAGAGCTTCAGGCGTTGAGGTTTAAGCTTTGGCTTAAGCTTCATCAGGGATGTGAGCCTTCAGATCTTCAAGATCATAGACGCCTAGTTTAGCCTCTACTAAGAAGCTTG
>QMSN01000141.1 GCA_003650865.1 Thermoprotei archaeon | reverse complement strand
ATTGAAGTATGCATCTGATAATGACTTAAAGATAAATATATCAACTAATGCCACGAGGCTGAGAGAAGAAGTCATAGAGTCTATCATTGACACGCGCATCAATTGCATTGAGTTATCGCTGTATACCTTGAAAAGGAGCCTCTTCAATAAGCTTGTTGGGATAGAAGTTTTTGATGAGGTATTGAGCAACATCCACGCTTTCCTCAGTAGAGCTGAGGAGAGTGGCTTCGGGGGCTCTATTAGGTTGAGACCCTTTGACCTCTTCGTAGATGAGCTACACTCTTACGAAAAGGAGTTCTACAGTAGGTACAAAGGGCTTAATTTTGAACGAAAAGAGCCTAAGCAAATAAGGAATTGGGGTGGCTGCCTCCAATCGCTATTGTCTGAAAAGATATACGTCCATAAGCCTTGCTCCTCTCCCTTTGAGAGACTGGCCATTGACTGGGACGGTGAGGTTCGGGTATGTTGCCAAGCTATGCTTAGGAAAGATCTAACAGTTGGTTACGTGAGAACCTACTGTGATCTTCATAGAGTTTGGCATGGTGCCGAGATCTCGAGGTTAAGAGAGGACTTTCTAAAACTGAAATACGACCGCTACCCACTATGCAGACAATGCTTAGATTCACGTAAGTACATCAATATACCTCCTAAAATGCTACTCAGAGCATCCTTCATAACCAATGTGGCTCTGTGATGAAAATGTCGAAACTTAGATTATTGATTGCATGTAGCTTTCAGCCATCTCCTCATAGTTGGGGAGGTGGAGCTATTGTAGCGAGACAGCTAATTGACTTCCTTGTTCGCTCGAGAGTTGAAGTTGGGATCTTAACTAGAACTAGAGAGGATCGATTGAATGTCCTTGACGGTATAGCCATGCGATTTGCTATGGCTTCCTTAAATGAGCTTTTAGACGTATACGATCCTTGGGGGGAGCTACTATTAAAGTCCGTCAAGGACTTTGCACCCGACGTAGCGTATATTCACAATCTACATGACGGCTTCTCGTTACGCTTCGTTAAGAAGCTAAGAAGAATGGGCATTCCCTGCGTAGCCATGTTTCATGATCTATGGCCCCTGTGTGCTAGATATAACCTAGCTGAGGAAGGATGGAAGCTTTGTCGAGCGCCTAGCTTCATCAAGTGCCTTAGATGTAGACGCGATATCCCTCATCAATTAAGGCTTCCCGGAAGACATGTAGTTATTAGAGAATTTTTAAAGAGGTACCTAAATAAAATAGTAGTGCCGTCACGGTTCGCTAAGAAATGTCTAATAAATGCTGGGTACCCTGAAGAGATAATCAAGGTCATACCTAATGGTGTTGATCCAGGTCTCTTTAAACCTCCCTCGGGAAAATCTAAACTCTTTACCGTCCTCTACGTTGGCAGGCCCTCTTATAAGAAAGGTGTCTTTCACCTCATCAAAGCATGTGCCAAGCTGGTAAGGAAGAAGCAGGAGCTTGAATTAATGATAGTTGGAGGCCCCATTTATGAGAGGTTGAAGATCTACGCTAGCAAGTTAGGCTTTATCAAGCTGACAGGGGTTCTTCCATATTCAAATCTTCCCGCGATGTATCAAAGAGCTCACGTCTACGTGCAACCCTCACTTATACACGACAACTTTCCCTTAACGGTCTTGGAGGCTCTCGCTTCAGCAAACCCCATAATAGCTGCTAGAGTTGGAGGCTTACGTGAACAGGTAGGGAGGGCAGGTTTCTTGGTTAAGCCAGGGGACGTTAACGAGCTAGCCAACGCCATAGAAATCCTGTACTCAAATGAGGATTTACGTAAGCGCTTAGCTATTGAGGCTAGGCGGCGAGCAGAAGTCTTCTTCGACATTAAAAAGACCGCGAAGATGCATTTAAGAGTACTTGAGGAGCTCGCGATGACTTAAGTTAGTAAGCTTGAGGCTCATCTTGACAGCCTCTAAATTCGTCACATAGTGGACCCCATCTCGATTGGCTACGTATTCAAGCAGCTCCCTCAGTTCATTCCATAAGTTGAAGTACTCAATCTCCCAAGAGTGTCCTGCTAAGTGCCATACTCCTCCCCATCTTAAAACGTAGTTAAAGAGTTCTTTACCAAGTTCAGCCCACCTTGAAAGCGCCGCTAGCTTCCTTGTAAACTTGATTGCCTTAACATTTTTCCTAAAGGAGTACGGGTAAGCATGGACAGTTATACCCACCTTAAACGGGTCCTCAATTCGAGTTGTGAACCTATTCATAGTCCTCGCATACTCGTAGCCAACGATTTTCGTGAGCTTCATTAATTCTTCATTGAAGACACCCTGAGGGTATGAGAATCCGTGAACCTTACACTTAAGCTCATCTTCTAGAATCCTCTTAGACAACACAAGCTCCTCCTTCGCTACATCGAGGCTTAATGAAGTTAGTTTGAAGTGAGTATAACCATGAGAGCCTACCTCAAAACCCTCTGAAATCAATGTCCTCACTTCTTCCCTCCCCAAGAAGCCCGGGGACTCCGCCTTTATGTAGCCAGCCACTACGTAAAAAGTCCCTTTAAGCCCTAGTTCCTTAAGTAGGTCAGCTATTTTTAAGTCCAATATGTGGCCGTCGTCCCAGCTCGTGGTTACTATCGCTTCAACCTTGTTCAAACCCTTCCCCAAGTACTTGCTGGACAATTTCTCACTTTTTAGATTTAATGTATCATATTATGGGCTTATTAACTTAGGTTGTTGATTAAGTGGCAATAAAGCTCGAGTTAACCATAAAATATACTCCGTTGTTATGGCAGATGACTTCATAATGGCTGAGGTTTGCAAGAAGAGACCCATTTAAGTACACATGTGGGCCATTGCCAATGTGTATGAGGTCCACGCCCAGGTCTCTCATCTTTCTAAGAGCCTGAGGGAGCCAAGGGTTTTCTCTCAAGTCTGTAAACAGCTCGAAGTAAGCAGAGTAATTTAATGTTGTAGGGTCTATCAAGTTTATAGGTAGAGGAGGAACTAACACCTACTTCATAGTTATGGATGGAGTCCACTGAGCTGAAACGATACCCCAACCTACAATTACGGAGTCGTATGATTTAAAAGCTGCGTCGTTAGTATCATCCATTCAATGAGTCAAGCCCTACCCACCTTATGGCTTCGAGGTCAACTTCGGTAAAGATACCTCCATAGCACTCGTAGGTTGAAGCTATTTGAAAAGCACTGTATAAGCAAACACCCATGGTAAACAGCATTAGAAGCTGAGCACTCCTCACAACTTTTTACGCGAGTAATGAGCTCCATCCCCTCTCAACGCGAAAACATCAATGTAGGGTA
Source organism: Thermoprotei archaeon (assembly GCA_003650865.1). Classification (GTDB taxonomy): domain Archaea; phylum Thermoproteota; class Methanomethylicia; order Nezhaarchaeales; family WYZ-LMO8; genus QMSN01. The sequence goes on along the minus strand of QMSN01000141.1, from coordinate 322 downwards.
GGTATCTAATCAAATATGTAAAGCACTCCAATTATAATGGGATAAATAAGGTGTTTTAAATTAAGCTTCTTAGCCATCGTGTGTTGGCTTAGCACCTTAATAAAGTAGGCAAGATTGGTAATAATCATGATGAACAACACGGTCATTAAGGGCATCCACGCGAGAACGTTGAAGAATGCTAACCAAAGACAAGTTAAGCAGAGGAAGGCAAGTCCCATTGAAGGCATCAGTAACAAACACTCCTCTCTCGATAAATCACTGTGTTTACAGTAGAAAAGTGAAAACAGTGAAGAGACAGCAAGTAAACAAAGAAGGCGTATGT
>QMSN01000140.1 GCA_003650865.1 Thermoprotei archaeon | reverse complement strand
GTGGCTACGCTCGTGGTGGCTGAGTTGCTCCTAATAGTTCAGTTTCCACTTATGCCTTAACCACAAAAGTTTAAGTGGTCTACAAGCGTAGAAAATTATGGTGCCCATAGCTGGAGGATAAAGTGATGGAGGAGGTTCAAGAGAAGATCATCGTCTACGTGGACGGGTCAGAGCCTTCGTGGAAGGCGTTTAACGTCGCCTTAAACCACGCTAGGAAGAGCAGGGCTAAGCTCTATGCGATTTACGTAGTTGACACGGACTTCTTGAGCGGCATAAGTAGCTCTCAGAGGGGTGACGTTGAGAGGGACTTGACGAGAGCTGGAGCCCTTATCTTGGCTGAGGCTGAGAAAAGGGCATCAAGCGTAGGCGTGGCGATGGTGAAGGTGCTCAGAAAAGGCAACCTACAAGGCGAGATCCTCAAGCTGGCGGCTGAGGTCAATGCCAACTACATATACGTTGCGCCAAAGCCCAAGCCCAGCATAGTCCGCAAGCTCCTCTTCGGCTCTGTCTCGGACGTGCTCATCAAGAGGGCTCCATGCCCAGTCGTCGTCGTCAAGTAGCTCTTGGCTAAGCCTATAACTCGACAGTCTTATATAGCTGAGAGTAGAATGGGTTGAAGGGTTCTTACAGGCAATGGTTAAGTCGCTCAGCGCGGCTTTGGTGCTAGAGGATGGCTCCATTTTCGTGGGGAGGGGCTTCGGCTCTCTAAGAAGAGTCGTAGGCGAGGTCGTCTTCACAACTGGCATGGTTGGATACCCCGAGTCGATAACGGATCCCTCATATCAAGGACAGATACTCTGCTTCACTTACCCTCTGATGGGCAACTACGGGGTTCCGAGCTGGGATATAAGGGATCCATGGGGGTTGCCCCTGCACTTCGAGTCTGATAAGCCTCACGTGCTTGGCGTAATAATCCACGAGCTCTGCGAGTACCCGAGCCACTGGGCTAATAGGAAGAGCCTCCACGAGTGGATGCTTGAGGAGGGGATTCCGGGCATCTACGGCATTGACACTCGAAAGCTCACTAAGAAGCTTAGAGTTAAAGGGGTTATGATGGGGGCTCTAGAGGTATCTGAGGGAGATGTAGATGTGGACTCGCTGATGTCGGCTGTCGAGAAGGCTCCTAAGTACGACTACTTAGACTTGGTCGCCGAGGTTACAGTCAAGGAGCCCGTGGTCTACGAGAATCCTGGCCCTACAGTGGTGGTTATTGACTGCGGGGTTAAGTATGGCATACTCAGGGACCTGCTTAAGAGGGGCTTGAGGGTTGTGAGGGTTCCTAGGGATTGGAGCGCCGACAAGATACTATCCCTCGAGCCTAAGGGCGTAGTCGTGAGCAACGGCCCCGGAAACCCTGAGCTCAACGTGAGCACCATTAAGGCCACGAGGGAGCTCATAGAGGTCGGCGTGCCAGTCCTAGGCATATGTCTAGGAAACCAGATGGTGGCTCTATCCCTTGGAGCCTCGACGTTCAAGCTGAAGTTTGGGCATAGAGGTCAAAACAAGCCCTGCATAGACTTGGAGACTGGCATGTGCTACGTAACAAGCCAAAACCACGGCTTCGCCGTCAAGGAGGAGAGGCTTGAGGAGTATGGGTTAACTGTGTGGTGGCTCAACGCCGACGACATGACCATTGAGGGGATAAAGCACAGGAGGAAGCCCGTTATAGCCACTCAATTTCACCCTGAGGCTTCACCAGGCCCCTACGACACTGAGTACGTCTTCGACCTATTCATGAACATGATGGGGGTTAACGGCTAGTGGGGAGGGAGAGCGTAAAGAAGGTCTTGATACTGGGCTCAGGAGCCATAAAGATAGGTGAAGCAGGAGAGTTTGACTACAGCGGCTCTCAAGCCCTCAAGGCCGTTAGAGAGGAGGGCATAGAGACGGTCCTCGTAAATCCCAACATAGCGACCATACAGACGGACCCAAGGCTAGCGGGTAAGGTGTACTTGGTCCCAGTCCTACCCGAGTTCGTGGCTGAGGTCATAGAGAGGGAGAGACCTGACGGAATAATGCTTGGCTTTGGAGGTCAAACAGCCCTAAACTGCGGTGTTCAGCTCTACGACATGGGCGTCCTGCAGAAGTATGGAGTTAAGGTCCTGGGGACGTCGGTTGAGAGCATCAAGAAGTGCTCTGACAGGCTCCTATTCAAGAGAACCATTGAGTCAGCTGGTCTGCCCATGCCTGAGAGCAAGGCGGCTTACAGCATTGAGGAGGCTCTTGAAGCAGCTCGTGAGATAGGATATCCAGTTATGGTTAGAGTTGCTTACACCCTCGGCGGCAAGGCGTCGGGTATAGCTAGGAGCGGTAGGGAGCTTGAGGAGATCGTTAGGAGGGGCTTGGCTCACAGCATGATAAGCCAGGTCCTCATAGAGAAGTGCATATCGGAGTGGAAGCAGATAGAGTATGAGGTCATGAGGGACTACCAGGGCAATAGCGTGACAGTCTGCAATATGGAGAACATACTCGGCATGAGGGTTCACACGGGCGATAACATAGTCGTAGCTCCATCTCAAACCCTAACTAACAGAGAGTACCACATACTGAGAGTAGCCTCGATAAGAGCTGCTGAAGCCCTCCAGATAGTTGGTGAGTGCAACGTTCAGCTCGCCTTAGACCCCTACTCCGAGAAGTATTACATCATAGAGATGAACCCGAGGATGTCGAGGAGCTCAGCTCTAGCCTCTAAAGCCACGGGCTATCCCCTGGCCTACATGGCTACTAAGCTCGCCTTGGGCTACAAGCTCCATGAGCTCATAAACAAAGTCACGGGCAAGACTACTGCCTGCTTCGAGCCTGCTCTCGACTACGTGGTTCTTAAGATGCCTAGGTGGGACTTCCAGAAGTTCGAGGGCATTGACAGGAGGCTTGGCACTCAGATGAAATCCGTTGGTGAAGTCATGGCTATAGGCAGGTGCTTCGAGGAGGTGCTCCAGAAGGCCATTAGGATGTTGGATGTAGGCAAGCCGGGTCTCGTGGCCAGCGAGATAGAGGATAGAGAGGTCGTAAAGGCTAGGCTTAGGGAGATGACTGACGAGATAATGTTCGACGTTGCAAGGGCCCTCAAGATGGGCTTCACCATAGATGAGATACATAGGCTCACAACCATAGACCCCTGGTTCATATCTAAGATCAAGAACATAGTGGACATGGAGGAGAGGCTTAAGTCGCTTAGAGGTAGGCCTCTAGATGAGCTGGTCGAGGTCATCAGGGAGGCTAAGAGGATAGGCTTCTCCGACAAGCAGATAGCCATGTGCTTAGGCGTCTCTGAGGACGAGGTCAGGGAGCTGAGGTATAGGAGGAGGATCCTGCCTGTAGTCAAGCAGATAGACACGTTAGCTGCTGAGTGGCCTGCACAGACGAATTACCTCTACGTGACTTACGGCGGCGACGAGGATGACATAGAGTTTAGGAGGGACTTGAAGAAGGTCATAGTGCTCGGAGCTGGTACATACAGAATTGGGAGCTCAGTCGAGTTCGACTGGTGCACCATGAACATGGTGTGGGCCCTGAAGGATAGGGGCGTCGACGAGGTCATAGTCATAAACTGCAACCCTGAGACTGTCTCCACGGACTACGACATGAGCGACAAGCTCTACTTCGAGGAGCTCACGCTCGAGAGAGTCCTAGACATATGCTTTAAGG
>QMSN01000139.1 GCA_003650865.1 Thermoprotei archaeon | reverse complement strand
CACACGTGTAGCCAAGCCCCATAACAACTCTCTCAGCCACTATGTCGCTGATGTTAGGGGTCTCTTCCTCAATCCTCTTGATGAGGTCGTCTATGACCCCCAGCGCTACCACCCCTCAACAAGCGCCTTCGCTATCTTGACAGCGTCCTCCATGGCCACTCCTGCCTCAAGCTTATCTCCCTTAAGCGAGGACATGAAGACCTTATCGTCCCTCCTAATGGAGCCTAAGACCTTGACGCCCATCCCCTCGAGCTTCTCGTGTAGTAGAGGTGTAAGCTGTTCATCCACCTTGTTCAAAATCGCCATGAACCTTGAAACTCCTAGGTCTAGGGCCATCCTCTTGGCCTTCTCGACTAGCATTAAGGAGTCGAAGGTGGGGTCGACCACGAAGAGTATTGCGTCAACAGACTGGTCAACTCCTCTACCTAGATGCTCAATGCCAGCCTCTGTGTCTACGAGCACGACCTCTCTATCGCCAGTCTTAAGCTTGCTCAAGACCTCCTTCGCCAAGATCCCCATTAAGCAAGCGCAACCCTCTCCTCCTCTCTCTATCTTGCCGACCCTGACGAACCTTATGCCCTCAGCTTTAGACTCGACCAAGCTCACGTCGGGGTTTATGGGCTCTCCTGCATTTAGAACCCTCTTAAATCCCTGCTTACCCCCATAGAGATCCATCACAGTCTCGGGGTCGCTTACTCCAAGCATCCTAGCTAGTCCCATATTGGATTCATCAGCATCGAAAACAGTGACTTCAAAACCCATGCCGGATAGAGCTCTAGCTAAGAGGACAGTTACAGTGCTCTTACCGCTACCACCCTTACCTGAGATGGCTATCTTCAACTCTTGACACCTAGCTGTCCAAGGGGAGAATCTGGGTTTAAACCTGTCTCTTACACTCACTTTAACTACTACGAGTTATTGACTGTGGAGTTTAGGCTGAGCTCACATCAATGGGTACAGGTCTACAAGGGATCCTTTAGGCACTTCCTCAAGTCCTTCGCTAAACACGACGTAACCATAAGCCCTGACAGGGATGCTCACTAGAGCGGACTCGCCCATTAGGGGCCATGCGAGGAGCTCTCCCTCCACGCTCTCCACCCTCATGAACAACACCCTCTTAAAGCCCTTGGGCTGAGGTAGCTTCACGTCGACAGCCACCTTAACCTTCAAGGGCTTCTCGTGGTCGACTACTAAGCCCAGCATGTTCCTGATGACCCTCGAAGCCACCACTTGATACCCCACAATTGTTGAGTGGCACAAGCCTGGAAGCATGACTATGGGCTTTGACCCTACCATGGCGAATCCAGTCTGCCTGCCAGGCTTAATCTTCAGTCCATGGAAGACCACACCGGGCTCTCCAAGCTCGTTTAGCACCCCCTCAACGTAGTCCTTCTCGCCCTTAGAGGCGCCGCTTATAGTTACAACAACGTCGCAGCTCTCGAGGGCCTTACCTACAACCTCCTTTATCTCCTCGGGGTCGTCACGCACAATGCCCATGTTCATTGAGACACCTCCATCGCGCTCTACGAAGCTGCATATCATTAGTGCATGCCCGTTGGGCGTCTTACCTGGCTCTACGTGCTCATAGTCCTCGGTGAGCTCGTCGCCCACCGATATTACGCCCACCTTAGGCCTCCTGTAAACCTTGACCTTCCCATAGCCTAGTAAGGTCAGCAGCGTCAAGTCTTGTCCTCTAAGCCTAGAGCCTCTCCTTAAAATCACTTCACCTCTCTTCACGTCGCTTCCAGCCTTAATCACGTGCTCTCCTGGCTTAACGGCGTACTTAACCTCGAGGTACCCCTCACGTACAATAGCTGCTTCAACGGGCAACACACCGTCAGCATTTACCGGGAGCCAAGAGCCCGTCGTCACGTAGAGGGCCTCACCTGCGTCTATCACATCTGGCCTAGGCGTTGACGGGTAAGCCCTACCCTTAATCCTCAGCTTAACAGGGCTTGAGGGAGAGGCCCCCCTCACATCAGATGTTCTGAGAGCGTAACCGTCGAAGTGCGTTACGTCGTGGGTAGGTACATCAACCCTCGAGACCACGTCTTCAGCCAAGACCCTCCTATAAGCGCTAGAGATATCGACATCCTCCACGCCTAGGGGTTGGCTCACGAGCTTGTCTATTATCCTCTGAGCCTCCTCAACGCTAATGTACTTGAAGGACCAACGCAATGACACCACGTCCCTAGCCCACTTATAGGATCTGGCATATATCAGTTACCAGCTGGAGGTGTTGATGTTGATAGTTGCTCAGATAGCTGTTGTGCCCATAGGGACTTCCTCCACGAGCATAAGCAGCTTCGTGGCCGAGGCCATTAAGGCCTTGAGGAGGCTGGGAGATGTCAAGTACTCGCTCACGCCCATGGGGACGGTCTTAGAGGCAAGCGACCTTGACAGCCTGCTAAGGGCTGTTAAGGCATGCCATGAATCTCTCTTTAAGGCTGGAGCTAAGAGGGTGTACACGCTGCTATTGATCGACGACAGGAGAGATGTCGAGAGGGGGATGCAGGATAAGGTTAGAAGCGTTGAGGGTAAGCTGGACAAACAGGGTTAGCGACGCCTATCAGACCTGTAGGAACTATAAGTTGCGATTAGCGCGACAACTACTACCACTATACTAATGCCCATCAGGTAAGGGCTTGTAGACGACAACGCTAGGGATAGGGCGCTTATTAGCATGGAGAGCCCAGTCGCATTGCTGTAGTAGAGGAGTTCAGCAAGCTTAGCGGTTAGAGAAGATATGGCCTTGTAGGGCTCGAGCCACGTGGGCATGGCCTCGGCGTCGCTCTTAGCCCTCAATACTAGTGAGGTTAACGCGAGCTTATCTCTAAAGGTAAAGCCCCACTCGCGAAACAGGTTTAATACGCCATCTACGTCTCCAGCTGCTAACCCGAAGGCCTCGAAGACAGCCGTATCATTACTCCACTCCACACCGCTCAAGTGGTGGAAGAGCTTCTTGAGGAACTCGAGGCCTCCATACCTATCCCCGAAGTACTTGAACACGTAGTAGGAGGCTGAGTAGCATAGCCTTAATCCTTGAGGGGGTGTGTAGAAAGGAGTCCACTCCTGCACGAAGCCTATGTTACCCTGTAGGCTACCTGCGAGCTCTACGAGGCTCTGCTCATGCATGTCAACTGCCTTCTCGAAGCCCAGCATCCTGCCAACCGTCAAGCTCATGTACTCCGCAGCCCCCTCGTGAATCCATAAGTGTGCAGGTGGGACGCCTATAGCCCAGAGGAAGTGGTGCGTCAACTCGTGTAGAGCTATGACCTCAAGGAAGCCCTCCACGCCCCTTATGTATAGGAGGTTTAGGTGTATTGCTCCAAGCTGCTCACCCTCAAAGGGCACGTAGCCCTCAAGACCGGCCCTCAAGTCCTCTATAGACGGCACGAAGAACCTGACCTCCACGTGCTCCAAGTCGACGCCGAAGATATCTCTAAAGAGGGGGTACGACTCGTTCAGCGTATCCAAGACCTTAACGGCGTAGTCCACGTACCTGCTGGGCACCTCAAAGACGAAGTTTTCAACCTGAAGCACCTCCTCGCCGCCATCTGGCGGCACATCGTACTCCACAACGACTCTGTCATCGGAGCTTATTGAGGCCTCCACCAAAACTCCTTGCTTGCTCTTTTCAACGCTCACATCGCTTATAATACCTGAAAAAGACGT
>QMSN01000138.1 GCA_003650865.1 Thermoprotei archaeon | reverse complement strand
TAGCGAGGGATCCAAGCTGGGTCAATCTGCTGGATCCAGCTGAGAGGTCTAGCCTAGGCGGCTTGAGGGTTCTGTTCCCCCCTTACACGAGGGATCAAGTGCTGGACATACTTGAGTATCGAGCTTCAGAAGCCCTCAAGCCTGGAGCTGCTCCTAGAGACGTGTTGGAGTACATAGCTGAGCTCTCCATTCAACCCCCTAGGAGTGGTGATGTGAGGTTTGCTCTCGACATGCTGCTTTACAGTGGTGTCTTAGCTGAGCAGGAGGGCTTCGACCACATAACGCTAGACCACGTAAGGGCTGTCTACGGTAGGAGCCTAGACGCGATATCGATGAGCGAATTAGAGGAGCTCACGCTTAGCGAGAAGCTCGTGCTCCTCGCTTCAGCCAAGGCCCTGATGGCCTCTTCATCCCCCTACGTGGATCTAGGCGTTGTCAGGGAGTACCTCAAAGTCGTCGTGGAGGAGCTCGGGGTCAGAGAGGTCAGGGGGGTTGAGCAGTCGGTTAAGAAGCTCTTTGAGAAGGGCTTCGTGGAGGTCAAGGGGAGGAGGCTCGTGGGAGTTCCCATAGGGCCCCTCAGCAAGCTGATAAGCCTGTTGGAAGCACTTGTTAGAGGGAGCTCATCTTGAGCGTACACCCCTTAGAAGTGGCTCTTGGAAGCGTTGGGACGCTTAGGATATTGAGGGTCCTTATGTCCTGCAACAAGCCTCTAACTAAGTATGCAATTCAGAAGGCTACAGGGCTCAAAGCAGTCGACGTGAAGAGGGATCTTGAGAAGCTCATCTCCATAGGCTGGGTCAAAGTGTTGAAGGGTCCAGTGGCTCCTGAGAAGTTCCTTGTGAATAGAGATGTAGAGGAGGTTAGGGTGTTGGAGGAGCTGTTTAGGGCTTCAGGCTACCTATAGCTCGTGGAGACCCCCTCCCCCCTACTCAGAGTACTTCACTCCTTATAACCCGACCCTCCTCCACGTATAAATCGTGGTCGAGTTGGCGTACGACTACGACCTTAGGGACATTAAGGGTGTGGGGCCCAGTACAGCTGAGAAGCTTAGGAATGCTGGCATCACAAGTGTTGAGATGCTAGCCGTAACGCCTGTGAGAACTCTAGTCGAGCTAACAGGTTTAACTGAGGAGAGGGCTTTAGAGCTAGTCAAGGCTGCTAGAGCCCTCATACAGATAAAGTTCATGAAGGCCTCCGAGTACCTGGAGAAGAGGAGGCAAGTCGGCTTTCTAACTACTGGCTGCAAGGCCCTAGACGACCTCCTAATGGGAGGCATTGAGACCCAAGCAATAACTGAGCTTGTGGGTGAGTACGGCGTCGGGAAGACCCAGCTTGCACACCAGCTCTGCGTCACAGTTCAGCTGCCGAAGGAGAAGGGCGGGCTTGAGGGCTCAGCCCTCTACATAGACACAGAGGGCACCTTTAGGCCTGAGCGCATACTCCAAATGTCTGAGACCTTCGGGTTAAACGGTAAGGAGGTTTTAGATAACATAATATACGCTAGGGCCTACAACAGCGACCATCAGATACTTATAATTGAGGAGGCAGCCGACGTGGTTAAGGAGAACAACGTCAAGCTCATAGTCATAGACTCCCTCATAAGCCACTTCAGAGGGGAGTACTTGGGCAGAGAGACCTTGGCAATAAGGCAGCAGAGGCTCAATAAGCACATACACCAGCTCCTCAGGCTCGCCGACGTCTACAACTTGGCTGTCGTCGTCACAAACCAGGTCATGTCGAACCCAGAAGCGTTCTTCGGGAATCCTCAGAAGCCAGCTGGAGGCAACATACTGGCACACGGCTCCACCTACAGGATATGGCTTAGGAAGGGGAAGGAGGGCAAGAGGATAGCCAAGGTATTTGACTCGCCCAAGCACCCCGAGGCTGAGGCCGTATTCCAAGTGACGGATAGGGGCGTAGTGGACATAGAGGACTAAGAGGTGAGCTGAAAGCTGGCGGCTGGCCCTGCCCCCATGAAGAAGCTCACTCCAGAAAGCTCCTCAGCCGCCAGCCAGCAAATGGCTTTAAGCTGTAGGGAGCTCTGTGAACCCCATCCTCCATAACTATTTTATCCACAACGCTCGGAGGGGTCAAGTCGAAGTACAGGTTAAACACCTCAACACCTCTGAGATCCTCCTTAAGCACCTCGCTTGGCTCCTTAACCTCGAGCTCCACAGATTCAGGAGTTAATTTATCATTAACCTTCACAGACTCGCAGAGACAAGCATTCTCAACGCCTAGGTGCTTGAGGGCTATGGCTATTTGAGCCGTACCAGCCTTATTCACGACGTATCCATCGGGTAGCACGCTGTCAGCTCCAAAAACGAAGACCTCAACGCCGAACCTCTTAGCCGCTTGGTAGGCTGCGGCGTCTACAACGAGCTTCACGTCGAAGCCCATTAAGCCTAAAGCTCGAGCAGCCTCCACACCCTCCATGAGCGGCCTCGACTCAGTGACCACCACAGTCCTACCTCCTCCGAGAAGCTTGAAGAACTCCAGAACCGTGGAGCTGAGGCTGTGAGTCATGAAGACCTTGGGCCAAGACAGGTCTTCAACAGCTCTCCTAGCGACCTCAGCCTTAACTCCCTCAATAGCCGACTTAAACCTCCTCAACGACTCCACAATGCTCTCAGAGCTCAGCTTTAGAGCTAAGCCTTCCTCGACGAGTCTTGATGACGCCTCGGCGACATTGGCTATTGAGGCCATGCTAGGCCTACACGAGCGAGCTCTCTCCACTAGGGCTCTAAGCTCACCAGTCAGTTCACTGAGGCCCCAAAGCTCCTCGACTAAAGCTATGAAGGCATCCACGACTCTACAAGACAGCCAGAGAGCTCCATGGCTCTTGTCAAGCCTAACCTCCTCTAGGACTCTGTCGTAAGTCCTCAAGGTGGCCTCCCCCCACAAACCTTACAGTAAGGTTAGGGCTCAGCATACTGCTTAAATTTAGATATCTAGGACTAGGTTCAGCAGATGATGAGGAGATGGAGATGGCAGAGTGGTTTAAGTCCGCACCTCTACATGGAGAGCTAGCGCTGTCCTGCGGAAGCTCCCTCCTTATAAGCCTCGAGAATGGCTTCTTCGAGGAAGGCCACGGGTTCTGGGTTCCTCCAACTAAGATACTCGACTCTATAGTATTCTCCTTACAGCTAGCTGGAGTTGAAGAAGCTCTGCCTCGAAGAGCTACCTCCATAACTGTCAAGCCCACGTGGATCAGCAGGTCCTACTCCTTCACAGACGTTGACGTCGAGGAGAAGGTGTTTACGCCGAGAGAGCTGAGAGCTGCTAGGTGGAACTTCTCCTTGAGGTCTCTGAGGCCTAGCGGAGCTAAGCTTAAGCTTATTGTTCACCTCAAGCCGAGCTTGAGGAGTGATGGGGAAGGCAGAGCCGTAGTGGTCTTCAGTCCAAGCCACAACGCGGTGGTCTTCAAGCAACTAGGAGGACCCTCACTAGGGGTCTTTGGAGGAACTATAAAGCCCACGCAAGTAGAGGTTGAGGGTAGAGCCGTTGAATTAAGATCCGAGGTCGTAAAAGCCCGCGTAGGCGACGAGGGCTTCAAGCTGACCTACAACGTTGACGTAGAGCTTCAGAGGTCTTTGAAGGTGGACTTCGCCGTCGTTGGGGGGCTTCTACAAGTAGATGAGGGTCTACAGGAGCTTAGAGAGGCTCTAGGCTTTCAGCACTACGATAACGATAAGGCCTACGGCAAGCTTCTAG
>QMSN01000137.1 GCA_003650865.1 Thermoprotei archaeon | reverse complement strand
GAGGGGTTGAGGGCTTGGTGCATCTACGAGTCTGATGTGGAGGGCGCTGAAGAGGGTATTGAAAGCCTCTTTAGAGAAGAGATACCTGAGATGGAGACCCACGTCAAGGCTGTTTCGCGATTAGAACCCTCATCACCTGAGTCTTACACTCAACTGATATTTAAGTCGCCAACTGCTTGACGAGCTTGATGTCGTAATTACACAACCTCACCTTGAGGGTGAGCTACCCGCATTTTTTATGTCTAGGTCAAGCTGAGCCGTCAAGTTTCTACTCCTCGATGGAAAGGCATTTAGCCTCAAAGGTCTTAGGAGGGTTGGGTAGGGTGCACGTCATTGGAGTGGGAGCTCTGGGAGCCCTGGTACGTGTGGATTGCGAGCTCCTTGGGCTTAAGCCCTAAAGCTGACTACGAGGCCTCTCGTAGGCTTAACTCGATTATTGAGGGTGTAGCTGCTAGAGCTGACAGCCTCAAGCGGATCCTAGCTGGTAAAGGCGTCGTCGTCGTTGGAGCTGGACCATCACTTCCAGAGGCTCTAAGCGAAGTCCTGCGCAGAGTCAATGGAGTGGTTGTGGCCGCTGATGGGGCCTGCAGCTACCTCTTAGAGATTGGCGTTACACCTCACATCGTAGTCTCAGACCTTGACGGCGACATAAACGACATACGTGAGTGCTGGAGGAGGGGTTGCTACGTAGTAGTCCACGCCCACGGAGATAACGTAGAGGCTGTAGAGACCTACACACCCACGTTTAGAGAGAGAATTCTAGGGACTACTCAGGTCAAGCCTCACGGCTGTCTCCACAACTTCGGGGGCTTCACGGACGGCGATAGAGCGGTGTTCATGAGCTTAGAGCTTGGCTGTAAGAGTGTACTCATGGTTGGAATGGAGCTCTCAAATGTCGTGGGGAGGTACTCAAAGCCCTGGCTTAAGCGCAATGAGGCTGTGTGGCCATTTAAGAAGGCTAAGTTCATAGTGGCTAGGAGGCTTCTCTCCTGGGCATCGAGGCTATACTGGAGGCCCATTATGAGGCTTGTCGTGGAGGGCTACGACCCAGGTGGTGAAATACCAGGAGTTAGAGACGTGGGGGTTAGTGAGTTGGAAGCATTAAGGCTCTAGGCGTCACTGTATAGGGTTAGCTACTTCAGCCCTCACTGAGGGTTGAGCCTAGTTCTCTCTACAGCTACTTCATTCTTACTCTGCCCGGCAGGTACATCGACAGCACTTGGAAGTACGTTGGAACCTCCTCTCTCTTGGAGAGCACGTACTTCCTCATCTTCTTACCTCTCTGCTCATCGTAGTACTCTATCTTCATTGATGGGTGCGTGGCTCCCCATATGCCCTTCGACAGCTCCACCTTGATTATGTCCGCTAGAGGTATGCCTGCGAGCTCGCTCCTAGTCAAGGTGACAATTGAAGTTCTATGCTCAGCGTACTCGTAGGATGAAGGCGCTGAGACCTCAACCTGTATCCTCAACAAGACGTCTTCACGCTCCTCACTGAAAGTCTCTGCCCCTGATTTAGGTGATGCCAAGCGGTCTAGGTAGTATGGATCTGTGTAGAAGCTTCTTATAGCATCTATGGCGTCATACCAGCTTGCCTTGTCAGACACGTCGATGTCTTGATCCGTGGGCTCGATGGTGCCCCTAATGTAGTACTCGTTGTACTTCAACAGCGATATCGAGAGTATTGCTCTGTCGCTGTATATCAGCATGTGGACTGGACACATATCCTCTTCTTCAGGTAGCACCCCTCCAGGATATGGGTATGCTGTTGGGAGTGCTTGGAAGACCCTTATAGCTGAGTCCACGTCAAGCATGCCGAGCTCTACAGCGTCGTAGGAGCCCGTAAAGGCAAAGTTCCTGGAGACACCTTGAAGAGCAACTCTATACTTCACGCGCACGTGTGGTGTAGGCGCTTGATAACTTGAAGGCACTACTTGTAGGGTAGACCCACAGTAAGGGCATGAGCTATACCCATCATCTAGATACGCTCTACACCTAGAGCAGTACTTCATTTAAACACATCCTTCCAGCTCTACAGCGACTATACCGTGATGATAGTAAAAAAGGTTGTTGTGCTGAAGCTCTTCCACGCTGGTTAAGGCGTCATCACCTGCTCAAAGCGCTTCTACCTAACCTCAACCCTGCCCGGCAAGCACTTCTTCAGAGCGTCTAGGTACATCGGCATCCTCTTCCTATCCGATAGCCTCAGCTTGACCTCCTCAACTCTACGCATCTCTCTATTGTAGTACTCTATCTTCAGGGAAGAGTTGAAGAGGCTCTTTGAGATGACGACCTTAACCACGTCGCTTGACGGTATGCAGCCTAGACCAGCCTTAGTAACTGGTATCCCGTAGCTCCTGAGCCCAGGCCAGTGGCTTGATGCTTGAGATGCAGGTATCCACGTTACAAGCCTCTCCTCGTGTAGCTCTGGGGCTTCAGCCTGTAGAAGCCTTATGCGGGACTCTACGTCCCTCACGATCTTGAGGGATTTGTCGTGAACAGACTTCAAGTAGTTGGGGTCTAAGTAGAACCTCTCTATGGCCTCGATGACGGCGTTAGTTGTGGCTTTACTTGAGACCTTGATGCTCAAGCCCCTAAGCGACGTTGACTTCAAAACCCCTGTGATGCGGTATTCTTCCTCCTCCATCATGGATATCGAGAGCACAGCTCCATTGCTCTCTATCAACATGTGGATTGGACATACATCGGCATCGCTGAAGAAGGCGTGGGGCTTTGGGTAGTGCTTGGGGAGCTTATTGAAGGTTTCAACAGCCTCTCTAAGCGTCTTCTCGCCCAGCTTGACATGTTCGTAGGAGCCTGTGAAGCTGAAGCTCCTAGATACTCCTTGAAGAGTGACTCTGCACTTCACATCGCCGTCAAAGCCTGAAACCGCACTTCCACCCCGAGAAGCGAGAGAAGCGAGGTCTTCGATGGCTCTAACCTCAAACTCGGACGGGGACTTCATTAAAACATCCAACCAGATCGGGTTGAGAATTCAGCTTAAAACGCCTTATAAAACCCTTACGCTGCTTTCCTACAGCTCGCTCTAAGGCTTTCCGAGCTCGACCTCGTCGATCTCCATAAGCCTCTTGGCTATGTAGCTCAAAACACTCTTCAAAACACTCTCGTTTCTATACCTCCTGAGAAGCTCCTCTAGGAAACCCCTATCCTTCTCCTTCATAGACGCCACTTGCTCTAAGAGGTTCGGCATGGCCCTCGTGACGTTGTCCACTATCGTTATGGAGGCGCTCCTAGCAGTTCTGGAGAGGGGGTTTAGGTCTATTGCTATCACCGTCTTCCCCATCCTCCTAAGGGCCTCAGTCCTATCGCCGTCCTCGAGGGGTACGAGCACTACATCAGCTGTGAGTATACCCTCAGGATCCACCCTCCTCCTCTCGCTCATGAGCTCGGGTATCGTGGCTGAAGCTCTCTCACCAACCCCTAAAACCTCCTTGGCGCCTAGGCTCCTGAGGAGAGAGGCTATAGCCTCCTCTCTCCCCCTAGTCCTGTAGAAGAGGTTGACCTCTATCTTCGCGTTTACAGCTTCAGCGAGCTTAACCACATACTCCCCAGCTAATGCAGCGGTGTTGCCGTTTACCGATATGACTGGTCGCTTAGCCAGTAGGAGTGCAGCTGCAGCTGCTCTAGTCGCCTCTAGAGCTGGCTCTATGGTCCTCTCACCTATCAAGTAGTCGAATGCCTCACCTCTGCCGTG
>QMSN01000136.1 GCA_003650865.1 Thermoprotei archaeon | reverse complement strand
TCAGCGAAGGTACCCCTCAATGGCGAGACCTTACATTACAAGAAGTAGCTGAAGCATTGAAATAGGTTGGTTTATGTTGCCGTATAAATAATGGTTGTAGCTTGAGATAGCGAAGAGCAATGTCCTCTCCTTGCCTTGAGAAAAAATGTGTTAGAGCTCGTAGTAGAGGTGTGGGTTTTCAAATAGTGTTAAGTTGTGATTTTAGGAATCCAAACATCGCGAAGGACAGCATATGTCGCGGCAAGTTGTTATTTAAGTTATCAATGGTTCCTAGGCTTAAAAGGATTGTAGAGAAATCTTCACTAATGGTGCGTGGCATAGATTACACACTTCTTTACAGCTCTCACGTATTGGAGGTTCTCTACGAGTATTCTTCAAAGCTGGCTTTAATTAGGGATAAACTCTTTAAAATCCTTTTAAGGCTCAAAGAGTCATGTAATTATTGTCTCGCGAGAAAGCCTTCGCAATGTGCTGTGCTTCTGGTGCTCAATGAGCTTAGAGAGCACGTGGCACCCCTAAACGGTTTAGGCCTCGCCTATATGGATCCCTTAGAGTTCCGCGAACACCTAAAGATGCTCATAACACGCCTAAAGGAGTTTAAAGAGGGTGCTAACACCATATGCTTAAGAGAGTTAAGTGGTTTGCTAAACTCTTCACTTAAGCTCATTAATGACACTAAGCTCATCAGTTTATTAAGGCAAAGAGGTGATCATGGCCCTGAGGCATACATCAGATTGCTACATCCAGAGAAGATTAGGAGGAGATCTAAACCTTTAAGGGAATCCCCTAAATCGCTCTACGTAAAGTCCGATGTTCTGGATCACTGCGAGATCCCTCCCTACGTTGTCAAGATATATTCTCTCTCAAACTCCCCTGAGAAGATGTACGAAGTAAAATTAGATCTTCCACCTTATGTGAACTATCTCAGCAATTTCTTATTGGCGCATCTGAGGTCATGGAAGATGCTCGACGAAGTGCTTAGCGTGAAAATGTTACGGGAGAAGGTGGAGCTACTAAAAGGGCTCTTTGAGAACGTCCTAGGACGGTTTCTAAGGCTTCCTGAACGCGAGCTCAGTAATACCTCATTTTACTTAGCTTGTAAAGCTCTAGGCGTGCACAAGCTAATGCCCTTCTTCCTAGATGAGAACGTAGATGAGCTATATCTCGACAAACCTAACACGAGGGTGTATCTTGACCACCGAGACTACGGTCGTTGTGTGAGCAACGTGGTCTTGACGAACAAAGATGTAAATCGCTTCATAACCCACGTGAAGGTCGAGAGCGGTCTCCCTCTAAACTACGTGAACCCCTCTCTTAAGTGGAACTTAGAGTTACATAACTGCACAGTAAGGGTTTCTATTGATTCTCCGCCCCTATCGTTTGAGGGTTTCTCCTTAGACCTGCGGAAGGTCAAACACAGGTTGTACACCATCATAGACCTTGTGAGGACAAATACGCTATCACTTGATGAAGCAACCTTCATAATTTTTCATGTGCTAAGTAGGAGGAACATAATAATAGCAGGAGAGCCAAACTCTGGCAAAACAACCTTAATGAACGCCCTTGACCTTTGTACGCCTAGGTTATGGCGTAAGGTGTACGTTGAAGACGTTGTAGAGAGTTATGATCAGAGAATGTATGGGCGTCATCAAATGAGGCTTTACGTGGAGCCCTTTGAAACTGAGAGGAAGTATAGGAGGAAGTTTATTGAGACTATAAGGCTTTTACATAGAACCCCGGATTGGGTGTATATGGGCGAATTACAAACTAAAGAGCATTTTAAAGCTTTTTTCCATGCATTAACAGCTGGTTTGAGAGGTATCCAGACGTGTCATGCAGCCTCTATACAAAACCTCATAAAGCGTTGGGTACTGCATCACGACATACCAAGGGAGAATATTCTAGAGCTAGACCTGCTAATTTACATGACTAGGAGGTATAGGGGCTCTAAGATAATTAGACGAGTTGAAAGTGTATGGGCAATAGGCTCATTACCTACTGCCAATTCGAAAGCCATCGAGGTTGCCGGGATCCCTCTTACGAGGCTCTTTAAGTGGCACCCAGACGTGGACGAGCACAGTCAAGAGATAGAAAACTTGGTCATGTCGCCATCCATTCAGAAGATCATGGATTTAGGGCTTAAAAAGCACGAAATTGAGCGATATCTCGATGAAATAAGATCCTTCTTGTCGAGCTACTACTCTAAGAACTTCAAGTTTGAGGAGCTTCTAAGGGATCTAGATAACCTTACCACAAGCTTCATGGAGCGTGGTCTTCCTTGCTGAGCTTAGAGGAGGTGGTTATGATAATAACTACCTGCCTAAGCTTAGCATTAGCCTTCATGGTGAAGGCCGAGGTTAAGGTTGTTAAACTACCTCAAGATCAGGGAGGTATTTTCCTTAAAAACCTAAAGGCATTACTAACGGTCTCTAGGAATTACCCATCACTCATAACTAGGCTGTATAGTAGCAAGTTCTCGGCGTTTAGAGGTATAACAAAACGTGCTTTGAGAAGGACTTTTCTTGGACTTGAATCTAAAGGTGCTTTCCTATCCTCTTGTCGCAAAAAGTTTGGAGAAGATGTGGCTCACGCTGTGTTAACGCTGATAGAATCTGAGGATCCGAGGTTGCAAGCTTTATCGGCTATTGAGCGTGGGGGTGATGTTCGAGGCTTAGAAAGTTTAAAGACGACAACAGTGTTGTTGCTCTCGTTTTTTACAATGGCCCCCATACCAATAATCCTCATGGCTTTCTTCTTTAAGGAAATGATAGCTTTCTCGCCTCTAGTGATCTTTCTCTACGTCTCCTTAGCGTCATTGCTAACGCTGCGCCACATCAACCGCATACTTAGACTATTATCATAGATGGTGCATTACATGAAGCTGTCCTTGCGATATGAGATCTTGAGAATGGCTCTCTCAACATCTTTCTCCTTTACTTGCTTCATGTTATTTAACGGGCTTATGCATAACGTCTTAGCGGCTGCCTCATGCTCAGCAGCTTTGGGTTACGCTTTCATGAAGGTTTTAGGATGTGCCCTACGATTGTCTAGCTATGTAGAGGTCCTAGAAGACAACACGTCATCTCTTAGTAAAGCTCTCTCAATGCTAAGAGCATATTGCCGGAGAGTTAACAACATTGACTCGTTAATGATGGAAGTTTGCTCATACTCTCTTCATGACGATGCCATGCCCACAACAATTCAAGACGAGCTTAAGAGGTTCTTCTCGTCAAGCTTTACCTTCAAGCAGTCGCGGAGGAACTCCAATCCTTTCTTGGAGTCATTAAATGACTTACTCCACGAGCTGGAGCTCATAGATTATAAGGCTATTCCAAGCTTCCTAGCTACTATTTACGAGATTGTTATCGATGTCAAGAGGCTTTTAAAGGGGGTAAAGGAGTACTTGAAGGTGGAACTCTTAAAGCTTAATGTCCTTCAAATGGCTTCAGCTATGACCCTTGCTTTCATAGTAAAGACGGCTTTTCTATTGGGAGGAGTCACCATACCAGGCTTATGTTCGCTTCCTAACGCAAACTTTCTTCACCTGCTTCTTCTCGCTTTAGCCTTATTACTCATCTCAGCCTCCTTGGCCCCCCTCGCTTTCTTAAAAAGACCTACTGTTGGTCGTATCGCACTCCTTGTCACCATGTTTTTCGTGGTAACTCTCTTCCCCATTTAATTACGACCCTTATAAGACCCTCGTAGTTTAAGAGTGTGGTGAGCTCACGTGTTCTTCTTGAAGCTAATCAGGTTGCTA
>QMSN01000135.1 GCA_003650865.1 Thermoprotei archaeon | reverse complement strand
CTTTGAAGGTGGACTTCGCCGTCGTTGGGGGGCTTCTACAAGTAGATGAGGGTCTACAGGAGCTTAGAGAGGCTCTAGGCTTTCAGCACTACGATAACGATAAGGCCTACGGCAAGCTTCTAGGCGAGCTTCTCTCAGTGCACATTCTCAACAGCCCTCTTGAAGACGCGTTCACAAGATCTAAAGTCGCACTCGCAGCTTCAAGCTTAAGGAGCCCCATAGGACTCCTACCTCTAAGCTCGCTTAAAGCCCTTGAGAAGACAACGACCGTGGAGTCTCTACTCTGCTTAGAGGGGCTCTGCTGCGTGGGGCTATTCGACGTGGTGAAGAGCTTCTTGACCCTGCTCTCGAGGGGCCAGAGGGATTTAGGCCTAGTACCTAAGGAGTTAAGCCTCTACGGCGGCTACTCTCCAGGTGGAGTTGTAGAGCAAGCACTCTACATCTCGCAGCTCTCGTCATACTACTTCTGGAGCGGAGATTCTCTATTGATGTATCTGTTGCAGGACAGCTTGAAGAAATCTCTTGAGGTCCTTGTAGAGTTCTTAGATAGCAATCGAAAGCTCAGCTTAGCTGAAGCTTGTGTAGTCGCTCATGCATTCAACAAGCTGGACTCCCTAGTCAAACACTTAGACCTAGAGCTCCCGGTAAAGCCCAGCGATGAGGTCTTGAAGGTCAGGAATGCCCTAAGCTTGGAGGAGGCGCCTCCACAAGTAGACGTTGTAAGCGACGAGTGCGTAGGTGTGCTGTACTCCAAGACTAGCACGCAGTTAGACAGCTCGAACTCATTGGTGCTCTTCAAGAGCTCCATGTGTGAGGAGGGCCTAAGATCCCTTGAGAAGTCGGCTAAAACGATAGCTTCTGAGAGCCCAAGCCACCCCTTAACGCCACGTGTAAACGCATTAGACGCGAGCTTCTACGTAAACAGCCTGCTCAAGGGCTTCTTGGGGGTCAGGGTCGACGCCCCATCAATGAGGGTCGACGTGGTGCCCTATGTGCCTGAAGGATTGGCTACCATAGAGATCTCAAACATACCGCTAGCCTCTGCCAAGGTTTCCTACAAGCTAGACGTGAGGGATGGCGAAGTAAACATAAGGATTGGGAACCACGGCAAGGACGTGATCGAGGGTGTTGTAGGCGTTAGGCTAAGCGGCATGGGAATTCAAGTGTCGAAGGCTCTAAGCGACTACGGCGACGTGGAGGTCTACGTCAAGGAGGCAAGGGGCTACGCCGAGGTTACCGTGGAGGACCGAGTTGAAGGCAAATCCACTAGGACGTTTACAATTAAGGTTAAGAGGTGAAGCCTTGAGGGCACCTCTACCCCCAATATTTAAGTGCAAGGTATGCGGCTCCTACGTAGAGGAGCCCCTACACTGCTCTAGAGCGGCTGAGCTCCTAGTTGATGGAGCTAGGAGGCTTAGAGCGAGTAAGCTCTTAACCGCCATTTTGAGGCACATCCCCGACTCATTCGGGATCTCCATGGATGATGAGGGCTGGGTCAAGCTCTCAGAGCTCGTGGATAAGATCAAGGCCTACAAGCCCCACTACAACTGGCTAAGCGAGGAGGTCGTTAAGGCAATAGCTCAGCTAGACCCTAAAGGCAGATTTGAGCTTAGAGGTGACTTGATAAGGGCTAGGTACGGCCACGCCAAGAGACTTAAGCTTAGACTGAGGTTTCAAGAGGATAACGAAGCCTCAACCCTATACCACGGAACCAAAGTCTCGAACTTAAATTCCATTTTGAGGGAGGGCATTAAGCCCATGGCTAGACACATGGTACACTTAACCTCAACTCAAGAGGAGGCAATCAACGTAGCTGCTCGAAGAGGTCGTGAAGTCGTGGTGTTTGAAGTGGACGCTGATGCACTGAGGAGGATGGGCATTAGGGTTTACAGAGCTAGTAAGAGCATATACGTGGTTAGGAGGGTGCCTCCAAGCGCCATTAAAGGGTATAAGCTGTTTAGGCTGGAGTAGCTTGGCTTCAAGCTTCTAACTCAGCTTATACTGCGCAGACGTTATATAACTGGTTTTTACTCTTCACGTGAGAGCTGATCGCCATGCCATTGCTCGAGATAGTAGACCTACACGTGGAGGTCGAGGGCAAGAGGGTTTTGAGAGGGGTTAACCTGCACATAGAGCCAGGTGAAGTTCACATACTGCTAGGCCCCAACGGATCCGGCAAGACGACGCTCATAAACGCCATCATAGGGAGCCCCAAGGTCAAGGTCGTCGAGGGCAAGATAATCTTCAAGGGCAGGGACATAACAGATGCCCCCATGGACGAGAGGGTTAAGATGGGCCTTGGGGTTGCCTTTCAGCACCCCCCAAAGATCAGGGGTGTCAAGCTTAGAGACCTGCTTCAGAAGATAGCCTCTAAGTTCAATAGAGACGTGGACGTCGAGAAGCTGGCCTCAGTGGTCAAGATGGAGGAGTACTTGAGTCGAGACGTCAACGTGGGCTTCTCAGGCGGTGAGCTCAAGAGGAGTGAAGTCCTCCAGCTTCTCGTCCAATCGCCTGACTTAGCGCTGCTCGACGAGCCGGACTCAGGGGTTGACGTGGAGAACTTGACGGTGATAGCCAATGCGATAAATGAGCTATGCGAGCTCAACCTCAAGCCCAGTAGGAGGAGGAAGTCCGCCATAATGGTCACGCACTTGGGCTACATACTGAACTACGTGAAGGCTGATAGGGCTCACGTCATATTGAACGGCAGGATAGCTTGCTCCGGCAACCCCAACGAGATATTGAAGCAAATAATGGAGCATGGCTTTGAGAGGTGCGTGCAATGCCTTCAGGAGAGAGAGCTAAGAAGATAGAGTCCCTGAAGGATAGGGCTAGGAGGGCCTTCGAGAAGCCGCCATCGATAGGCCCTGACGTGGACATCTCAAGCTTCAAGTTTGAAGCTGAGAAGCCAAAGGATTGGCTCACGGACGAGCTCGTTGAGAGAGCTGAGATGGTAGGCATAGACCTAAGCGAGAAGACTAGAGCTGGCACCTACGTCCAGCTAGACCACTACGCCTTCCTCGAGAAGGTGTCGGCTGGAGGCCTTGAAGTCATGAGTATAAGCAGGGCGTTAGAGCAGTACGAGTGGCTTGTAGACTACTATTGGAGGGCGGTTGAAGTCGACACTGACAAGTTCACAGCCCTAGCGGAGCTTAAGAAGGCTGAGGGCTACTTCATAAGGGCTAAGAGGGGTGCCAAAATCCCCTTCCCAGTACAGGCGTGCCTCTACTTGAAGACCCCTAAAATCGCTCAGAACGTTCACAACATAATAATAGTCGAGGAGGGTGCTGAGCTACACGTAATAACTGGATGTACAACTCCTCGAGCGGCTGAAGGACTTCACGTCGGGGTATCGGAGTTCTACGTTAAGAGAGGAGGTACTCTCACGTTTACGATGATACATGGATGGACTAAAGGGATTGACGTTAGGCCTAGAACTGGAGTGATCTTGGAGGATGAAGCGAGTTTCGTCAACATATACGTCAACCTAAATCCCGTTAAGACTTATCAAGCCATGCCTAAGGTCTACTTGAATGGCAGGGAGGCCAAGGCGAACTTGACGTCTATAGTGGCTGCTTCAAGCCAGAGCTACTTCGACGTTGGAGGTGCCGCTTATCTTAGAGGTGAGGGTTCAAGAGCTGAGGTCATCTCTAGGAGCATAGCTAAGGATCAAGCCACTGTTGTGGCTAGAGGAGTCGTGGTTGGAGAGGTCAACGGCGTTAAGGGTCACTTGGAGTGCAGAGGGATGATGCTCTCCCCAACTG
>QMSN01000134.1 GCA_003650865.1 Thermoprotei archaeon | reverse complement strand
GGAAGCCTAGGTGTCCAGGCTTAACGCCTCCCTGAACGTAGATGGCTATGGGGGCTCCTTCAGGGTACCTAGGCTCCTTCGGGTATATCATCTTGACGACAACGCCCTTCTCGCCAGCGGCGCTACAGGGAACCCAGAATATCACGTAGCTGTACTTCTCAAACTCGAATGGACCGTACTCTAAGGGCTCAGATGCCCACGCAACACCTAGACGAGTTGAAGCTGAAAGCACTAGTAGGAGGGCTACCGTCAAGCCTATTAAGCTTAGTAGAGCCTCACGGCTAAGCAAGGCAAAACCTCCACTTCTTAACGACATATTTCTTTGAAGAACTCAAAATAGCTTTTGCTCATAGGCTTGATGGAGTCTAAGTCCTACAGCTTGAGGTGAGTAACGCTTAACTTAGCTTCACGTTCTACGTAGCGGTGGTGCCTATGGTTGTCGAGATGAATGAGCTTGAAGCTGAGGGTTTGAGGGTAGTCGCATCCCTCATGGCCGTCGCCTCTAAGACTGCTCCAAAGGGCTTCGGCGTTGACTGCGTTGAGACAGCTCTGGTTGATGGCGAGGAGAAGGATGAGCTCGCCGAGCTCATGGAGGAGATGGCCAACGAGCTTGGAGACCCCCTCTACAGGAGAGATGCTGAGAGCGTTAGGGCTTCTGGAGCAGTTCTCTTAATAGGCTTGAAGGATGGAGGGCAAGTGGCCAACGCCAACTGCGGCGCATGCGGCTTCCCATCCTGCCAAGACATGTTGAGGGCTAGGAGAGCTGGAAAGCTATTTCCAGGGCCGACTTGCATAGTGAGGGCCCTAGACTTCGGGATAGCTGTGGGCTCAGCTGTTAAGGTGTGCTCTATGCTAAACGTTGATAGCAGGGTCATGTTTAGGGTTGGAGTAGCAGCTAGGAGGCTCGGGCTCTTGAAGAGCGACTTGGTCTTAGGAGTCCCGCTGGCGGTCAAGAGCAAGAGCCCCTTCTTCGACAGGGTCTTCAAGGCTTAGAGCCGAGGAGTCAAGCTTAAGCCCCTCCACACCCCACTAGAGGGTTTGACGTGGCCCTCGAGGAGCTATGGTGGTGAACTTATAAACTCCTACGGAACGTATATAGTTGATCGCTATGCCTAGGCTTAGCTCAGGTCTAGTTATAGCTGGCGCCTACGCCGATAAGGTTAGGAGAACACTATTCGCCCAAGTCAGGGATCTCATAAGGCAAGACAAGGAGTGGGCTAGGAGGGCTGCTTTAGCCGTTGCTCAGCTCAATAGGGTTTTGTTCGCCCTCTTCGTGGAGAGGCTCAAGGTCGACAAGGGGGATGTGGTGAGAGTTAGGATAGACTACGACGTCGACGAGGAGAGGAGGAGCTTCACATGGGACTGGGGCACCCTCCAAATAGAGGTGTTTAGGAGGGTTCCGGGGGAGGAGTTGGAGCCAGCCGTCAAGGACATAATAGCGCACGCAGCTGAGCTCTCAACTGCTGCAGTCGCCTACACCATTGAGAAGCTCGGCGAGACCGAGGATGGAGACGTCATATACTTGATAAGGCTTGGAGGAGTTGAGGCGGGGGCTGTAGAGGTCACACCGGTGGACCAGACCCTCGCCATACTCAAGAAGGGAGCTGTCCTAGAGCCCACGCCAGCGATTTTCGAGAGGGCTAGGATGGAGCTTAAGCAGGGGCTTGAGGAGGACCTACAGCAAGTGCTCTCAGCGGTTATATCGTCCGCTAAGCACGTCTCGGTCGACGAGGCGAAGAAGGTCGTCGACTACATAAAGTCCAGGGTTGGAGCTAAACCCATAGAGTACACAGCACCTGAAGAGGAGGAGCTAGGCGAGGAGTAGCTTAAACCCCAATCTTTTTTACGCGCTTTCAACCTTAAACCTTGAAGGGTGTCTCTAAGACCTCCTTGACCCTCTTGACTATGACTTCTCCTATCCCATCAACCCTCTTAGGCCAGCCGTCAACTCTCTTCAAAGCCTCTAGAGGCGTCCTATATACTCTAAGTATTGCTTCAGCCCTCTCCCTCCCTATCATGGGCAGCCCGCACATGAAGAACAGCTGCTCATCGCTTAGACCGCTCCTCCTCACAGCCTTAACCCTGCGCTTACCCTCACCTTGCTGAGGCCTCCTCTCCTGCCTCGCCAGTAAGGCTATGAGCCTGCCAGTCCCCGATGGCGATGGTGTTGGGACGACGGATACCCCCATCCTAGCCACTGTTGCTAGTGCGCCTAGGACGGCGTTCATGTTTATGGAGCTCAGGAGGGGTATTGAGCTTAAATCCCCCTCCAACACCAGTATAGGCTTACTGTAGCTATCCCTAAGCCTGCTGAGCTGCTCGAAGAGGTTCCTCTTGGTGAGCGTTGAGACGAAGTCGCTGACAGTCTTCCTCTCAACCGCGACGTCGCTTGAAACCACGTAGTCCCCTACATCCAAGTACTCAACTCTAACAGACACACCCATCCTCCTTATCTCCTCCACGACTTGCCTAGCGACGTTGAACTCCCTCGAGTCAACTAGAACCTCCAGCAGGGCTTTCGATGGGGCCTTCAACTCCACCACGTCCAATAGATAACGCGTTGAGGCAACTATAAAGCTGCTATGGGCCTACAGTATCCTCCTAATTAGCGACTGACACCTCAAGCAGAACCCTAGGAGCTTGTAGTCTGTGTCGAAAATGCTATTGCTGAAGTGCATGACGCACCTGGGGTTTGGGCAGTGCCTTAAGCCCATTGTGTGCCCAAGCTCGTGGATAACCTCCTTACATATCCTCTCCACGTAGAGCGCGTGGTCTGGAGGTCTACCGTAGAACTCAGGCTTAAGCCTAGCTAGATACACAACTGCTACAGGCCCTCCCAGCTGAGCCTCTCCAAACACGAAGTTTAAGCCGTACACGTAAGCGTCTACGTCGGCAACTCCAACAACCCTCTCAGCGCTCTCGAAGACCCCTCTGCTGTACTCGCGGTATAGCTCCTCGAGTATCATGGAGGAGTCGTACTGCCCTCTCTCATGGTTGTAGGAGTGCTCTGGGATCTCCATGTGCCTACGAGAGGCCTTGAAGTCGAAGAGCTTGAACGACGACCTTAGCCTGTCAATTACGTAGCCTAGGGCATTCACGTCTAGTCGCCCTAAAGGCTGGATGAGCACCTTAACTGTTCGCTCTAGGCTCAAGGTACCTCAAAGTAATCTTAGCTTGAGAGGCTATTAAAGGATGTCAATCGCCAGCTCTGAGACCCACAAGCTTCAGTATCTTGAACGACCCGAGCGTTTTAACTACATGTGAGTACACGTCTTCAACCTTGCAGAAGCCTGTCCTACCGCTTCCCAGAGCTATCGGTATTAAGTTTAGGTCGTAGTCGACGGCCAGCTCAACAGCCTCGCTAAAGCTTCTAGCTACTCCACGTATCTCCTTAGCTCTGCTCGAGGCGTTTACGACTTGAAGGGCTTTGACCCCCTCCCTCACAACGACATCAAGTATCTTGTCGGCGCTCACAAGGCCTATAGGGTCGTCAGCTACGACTGGTAGCTCACGGTAGCCTGAATCGACCATGACCTTGGAGACCTCGATGAGGCTGTTGTGAGCTAAGACTGAAGGCAAGTTGCTGATGGGGAGGCTCCAGAAGGCAATGTTCAGCCCAGCTTTGCGCATAAGCCTTAAGAGGCACCTGCACGTCAACAACCCCTCAACCCTCATGTCCGAGCCCGTCAGGACGACGAAGCCCTTCTGATCCTCAGCCATCATCTGGACTACTGCCTCTAAGGGGTACGCGTAGTGCATGGCTGGAGCCCTATCGTCTAGG
>QMSN01000133.1 GCA_003650865.1 Thermoprotei archaeon | reverse complement strand
TAGGGGGTTCGGCTTCCCATAAACCTCCTTCACGCTTATCCTAGACACCTTGTTCAAGCCTAGTGTTGAGGGCAGCCCACTCGACAGCCCAAAGCTCTCCACGTCAATTGAGCCATCCCCCCAATTGCTCGGTGAGCCCTCGTAGTCCAAGGCCATGTTAAGGATTGACTCAGCCAGCGAGTCGATGTTCATAACTGGCTTGGAGGCCTGCTCCTTAAACCCTCCTATCACGTAGAGCGAGAAGCTCAGCATCAATATTATTAGGAGGGTTGCCATGGCGTACTCCAAGGGCTCCTTCAACCTCTCAGCCACCCGTCACGAGCTTTACGTGCACTCGACCCCCCTCAACCCACGCCTTGATGTAGTCACCTGCAGCCCCTCCACCGTAGACTTCAGAATCCTCAAACACGACTCCTCCAACTGGCACATCAACCTCAGCTTTTAGGTGAGGTAGGGAGACCGCTGAGACCACTATTGTTCCGCTGCTCGTGAGCTCGACCTTGTAGGGCCCTATGGAGAGCTCTAGTGGAAGGTTTACTTCAACCTCGACTTCACCGTATTGAGAGGCGTATCTACATGCTTCAGCCACTTTAAAGGCCATGAATGCCCCCACGTACCTCAACTCGCTCTCTCCAGTGGAGGCCTTGACGTCGTACATCCAGACACTAGAGGTTACTACGACTATTGAGAACACGGTTATTAGAGCCATGAGCCCTATGATCGTGGTTATCGGAGTGTGTGGCATTAGCTCACCTCGACCTCAACAGTGACCTCCACGACTCTTACTACGTCTACCCCCGTGAATGGACATATGTTGGCTCGCCCATCAAGCGTCACGTTTACGTATAGAGTCTCAAGCTTAGACACGTTCCACTCACTTATCGAGAACACAGCTGGGTGGACAACTACCACTCCGCTTGAGCCGCTAATAGTCCTCGTCACGTTTAGGTAAGTGACCTCCAAGACCTTGAAGCCCGCGTACTCGCACTCCCTAATGCTAACCCTCGAGAAGTTGAGCTTGGCGTAGGGCCTGCCCATGTCGCTATCCCAGCCGCTGCTCAGTGACACTATGTCGAGCGGGCTCTCAACGACTAGGCTTGAGGAGCCTGTTGCCTCCGGCACTGAGGCTAGTGGTCCACCGTAGACTGCTATCTCCCTCTGGTCGATTCGCCTGACTACTAGCGTAGTGGTTTGGCTCACGTTTACGATTAGCTCGCAGTCTAAGTCCACGAACTCGAAGATTAGAGTTCTAGAGGGTATCTCGACAGAGCCTCCTTCCCCACTGGAGATGGAGTTTATGAAGTAGTTCCTTAAGGTGCTCAAGGCTGCACGCGCTTTGTCGAACTCCGCTTGCTCCACGGTCAGCTCCAGGTTTATGGCTGCGTAGTAGGCTATGGCCACTATTATCGCTAGGGTTATGGAGGTTGTGATCACGAGAGACACTAGAGGGCTAACTCCTCTCCCAGCTCTCTTCATGGTGTAACACCGCTTATCGACACCGCCATGGCCTTAAACAGCGGTGAGGCCAAGAGCACCAGGAAGCACACGAGCATGAGCATGGCTGCATGCTTAAAACCAGCTGCTACAGTTCCAGCTGAGACCTTTCCAGCTATGAGCCCCATGAAGTAGCAGTTGAAGACCGTGGCTGGAAGTATCATCATAACAGCCTCCTTGTAAGCCGCTACGCCCATGGCCAGTCCGCTCATGAAGGCTGCTAGTAGCGTTATAGCTGATATGAGCATGGCGGCACCTATGTACGGAACCACCAGCAGAACCTTGAGGGATGACCTCCTCTCCTTCTCAACTGTGTCAGCTAGCTCGGCGAAGAGGGCCATGCTCTCCAAGGTCTCTATGGTTCCACCACCAACCTCAATAGCGTCTGTCAATATGAAGAGGAAGACCCTAGTCCTCCAAGTCTTAATTCTCTTGACCAACCTCTGGAATATCTTGCCCAACGCGACTCCTAAAGCGAGCTGAGCGGACATCTGCTTGAGGTACTTAGTGAACCTGCCGTAGTTCCTACTAGAGAGCTGAATAATGCTCTTCTCAGGGGACAACCCAGTCTTCCTAATCTCCACGAGGTCCCTCAGAAACATGGTAACGCCCTCAAGCACACCTTTATGCTCAGCTGAAACCCTTACCTCATAGATGGCTGAGGGTATTGTGGCTATAAGCCACACTAAGGCTAGGTTGAAGGCGGGGTAAAACGCCTCGTCTACACCCATAGCTATTGCTGGAGCTAAGAAAATGTTTGCTATAGGCGAGAAAGCTCTATAGAACGGGTGGATCTTCGGGAAGTAGAGGGGTATTACTGTCAGAAAAGTCAAGAATACGGCTATTGGAAGGGTTAAGCCGAAGAAGGCTATGTAGGGCCTCCATTCAGCTAGAGGCTCTTTGTACTGAAGTGCATCAGCTAAGTACATCATTACTCCGGAGAGAAATGGGAGAAGCACGAAGGAGAACAGGAAGAGGCTAGGACCTCCTAGACCTGGGAGGCTAACTTCGGCTATCGACAAGTTAACCATGTATATAGCGTTAAGAGTCAACAAGACAAGTAGGACTATAGCTAAGTAGGACTCTAGTAGACTAGCCAGCCTCTCTCCAGCAGCCTTAATCCTAGAGATAAGCTCAGCAAACATGGTTTGAGCTCTCTTATTCAGGTAATCCACGACGTCGCCTCCAGCCCTTATAGTGGCTGCATAACCGAACAATAACTCCCTAAACATGTTACTCGGACACCTAGAAGCTATGTCGTCTAAAGCTGTCAACGGATCCTTGCCAAAGCCGCCCACCAGCACAGCGAATCGGCTAGCGTACTTTGCGAGCCTCTTAAAGATGTCTGGAGCACCTCTAAGCCTCTCAAAGGCAGCGTAGGGGGTCATGCCTGAAGAGGCTATCACAGTTAAGTAGGCAGTGGCAAATGGAACCTCAAGGTCTAAGCCACTCCTCCTACTAGAAGCAAGCCCTCTAGGTATTCCACTACCTATAAGCACTAGGACTACGAAAGGGGTGATGACACCAGCAGCCACAACCACTATAAACACCATTAATGGTAGGCCCACCAACGCCATCATCACAGCTGCGAAGACCATAGCACCTATGCAGACCAACACCGTCACGAAGAAAGCGAAACCAGCAATACAAGCGTAGACCTCAGGATGAACGGTCATGCCCGCGGTTCTGACGTCATTGACTAGGGTAGGGTAGGAGCTCAAAACAGCCTTGCCAAGCCACCAAAAACGAGAGTACAGGAAATCCCTAAACCCACCATACCTACCAGCCTTAACCGGCTTACCACGGCTCACAACCCCACTCACACCACCTGCAACACCACTAGAAGCTGCAGCAGAACTCCTCCCCCCACTCCTCCTCAACCTAAATAAACCCATTAAATCACCACAGACAACACCAGCAGACAGATAGACGAGATAAAGTATGCGGAACAAGATAAAAACCTTAATTCAAGAGCAAGGCTAAAGGACAATAACATTAATATAGCAATCTAATAGAAAATATAAATCGCAAATACCTCCTAAAAGGGAGGGCAAAACATGAAGAAGACAAGAAAGGGTATTTCACCTGTTATTGCTACGGTGATTATTGTTAGTGTTGCTATTGCTATTAGTGTTGCTGTTGCTTTCTGGATGACTGGTATTACAGGACTCTTCACAAGACATGAGAGAATAGAAATAACAAATGCCTACGCAGAGTGGAATGAAACCGCTGACTGTTGGCTTGTTGTTCTTCAGTTGAGGAACTCTGGTAGTGATGATGCTACTATCGACG
>QMSN01000132.1 GCA_003650865.1 Thermoprotei archaeon | reverse complement strand
GTACTTGAACGCCAGCTTAGTTGTGGCTATGCAGCAAGAGGTTATTAAGCGCATACGACACATTATACTGGGGGTATGAGGATTGGCAATGGCCCTTATGGGGACAGTTTTTGGCTTTCAAAATTTCACGAGCGTCTATTGAGGGAAGGGCATATAGAGTTGCCGCTGACCATTACGCGCTAAACCCTACCAAGGTGGTACTTGCAAGCAAGCCTTGGAAAGGTAGAGAGGAGGAAGTCATAATTGACGAAGTAGTTCTTAGGAAAGCGTTGGAGTCTGCCTATGACATCCTAGATTACCTAGAGAAGCACTAGCTAAAGTGGTAGCGAGATAACAATGAGTTATGCCTATTTCCACTGGAAACATGGTTTATGGGTCTCGGGCTTCGGAGCTGGAGATCCCAAGCGGACTCCATGACTTGTTTTTTATAAATGCGGTGTGGTTGGATGTTAGGGGCTTTGTGAGTTAATTATATCTATATTTTCAACAGCTTTTTCACGGCTTCCGATATAGTCCATATCTCTACTATTTTGGTTTTTCTTAGTTCTTGGAAATCCTTGTCGTTAGTTATGAGGATGGAATTTGTTTTTAGGCATGTTGCTGCATGGTATATATCTGCTATTTCTGTCTCTGGTAGGTATGGTCTGACCCTATTAATATCGTCATTGTCGGGGGTCTCTATCTTAGCTTTGGTTTTTATCAGGGAGTATAGGAGCTCTACTTGTTCTCGTATCTTGGGCGTTCTTGAAGAGAGTGTTTTGAACCACTTCTCGTATTCTTTGAGGAGTACGTCGTCTACGATTAGCTCAACCTCGGGGTCTAACAGCAACTTTAGGAGGAGTATTGTCGTGGTTGTGTATCCTGATTTGAAAGCCGCAATAAACACGTTTGTGTCAATTACGAATCTTTTCTTTTGCAAGCCTATTGGCCTCCTCCTCTATCCCCCTCTCTATCTCCCTGATCTCTAGGCCAGCCTTTGCCACTTCCTCGGCTATATCCCTAAGCATCTTCTCAACATCTACTCTTTTCAGAACAATAAGGTCATCCTTAAGCTCAGCAATTATGAAGGCATCTCCTCTCTTAAGCTTAAGCCTCTTCCTAAGCTTGCTGGGAATCACTATTCTCCCTCTATCGTCGATAACAATGACGCTCAACCCATAGCACCCACATATCCCATAAAACCCACATTTAATAAGTCTTGCCAATTAACATGTCAAAAAGTTGCAAGATGTCTCCATGATATCCTGGGGCACTTGAACAATACTAGGATGAGTCGAGCTCTCCTATGTCTCTCAGCCTTCTTGGGTATAGGATGTGGTGATCAGCGAACACGCTGGCATCGATTACTACGGACTCTGTTTTCCGCTTGGCCAACTTATCTCCTCTCGCTGCAGAATTCCTCGACGACGTCGCTATCTACCTTAATTACACGTCCACTAAGCTTCTCAGAAAAACCGCTAAACCTCCTCCTAATGATTAAGACCTCGAGTTCCTCGCCTTCAGTTACATCGATTTTGTCTAGTGGTTTTAGAACCCCCTTCTCACATCGTACGCGTATTAACTTGGACATCCCTCTTACGCCCATTATAGTACTACTGTTTAAGTCAAATTAGCCTTTCTTAGTAGAGTAGGTAGGGTAGGGTGTCTCTGGGTTTATCGTGTTCTTGATGGTGAATGCGTAAATGCGTAGTTGTAGCTCTTGATGCTCTCCATGGCTATTGCCTCCCATGTCGAAGATTGGTGGGTTAGATGCTTAGGAGGTGGGTTGTTCAGAGTATCAACCTCTTCGCCTCAAGTCTGGTGATCTGCAGGAGTTAGCTTGAGGATAGGTCTTCTACAAGGCTTGTGGTTGATAGGGGTCTCCAACCTCGATGATAATCCTGCAGGTATGAAGGCTGTGCGCGTTAAGGCTTGAAGACCTAAACGGCTTCTCTCAACGTTCCTTTAAGAGCCCCTCTCCTCGTGTAGCTCCCTCAATGTTTCTCTCACTTTTCCTGTCGGTACTCCTAGTTCTCTGCTTATTTCTGATGGCTTCTTTAACCCCTTCTCTATGAGCTTCTTGACTAGGTGTTTGAGGGCTAGCTTCTCTATTTTCGCCTTGGTTTTCCTCGGGATTTTTATGTTGTAGGCTTCTTGAAGCACTTCTACTGCTTGTAGTAGTGCTACTGCTTTTTGCTCTGCTACTTGCTCTTCTTGCTCTAGTAGTATTTGTGGTATGAGGCTCCAGTTTACTCTCCGTTTTTTGGCTGTGGTGGCTATGTCTTCTAGGTCCCTCTCTCTTGCTGATATGGCTTTTAGTAGCACTACGTCCTCTAGGCTTATGAGCCTCAGCTTCAAGTTGCCGTAGATCAGGGTTCTCTTGGCCCTCTTCTTCATTTGGCTTGTGAGCTTTAATCCTGATATGCTGTGGGTGAAGATGTCTATCCTCAAGTCCCCCTTGACGTATATCATGCTTGGAGCTTCTCGAACCTCAGAGACCTCCACTATGGGCTTGAAGCCCGTCTTCTCTAGGGCTTTAGTCAACGCCTTGTAGTCCTCGACGCCCTCTAGAGCTACGTCGACGTCCTTGGTTGCCTCCTTAACCCCCAGCATCACTAGGTTTGCTCCGCCGAACACGTAGCACTCCACAGTTCTCTCTAGTTTTTCACCGACTTCTTCAAAGCACCTCCTCAAAACCTCAGCTTCAGGTGCAGCCTCAACCTTAACACCGTAGAGTGAGGCTAGCTCTCGAAACTCGCTCCAAGGGAGGAAGAGCTCAGCCTCCTCAATGGGCACGCCTGACGCGTAGGCTTCAAGCTTAAGGAGTGCTTGTAGAGCTGGAGTTCCTCTAGCTAAGCTCCTAGCTTTGGCTAGGTCTATTAGCCCCCTATTCTTCGCGTAGAGGACTGCGCATAGAGTTCTCTCCCTCCTAGTCCTCGAGGCTATTAAGCCGTGCACTAAGGCGAGCTCAACGCTCTCCTCCATGGGGGGCTCCACGTAGAACCTCCAGGGGAGCTCTAGGGGGACTCCGTACTTGGGGAATAACGTGAAGGCTGTAGGCGACCCACGGGCCTTGAGGCCTGCTGGAACCCTCTTGATAACCATGTCGACTCCGCTGAACACGACTTCAGCGTATGGCTCAACTCTCCTAGATAGATCCCTCATCTCAAGCAGCTTGACTAGCTCAGCTACATCTCCATCACATATCTCGTACCTCCCACCCTCAAGCCTAACGGCTCCAACCTCCATGAGCCTAGACAGGTAGCTGTAGAGAGACTGCTCACTTAAGCTTGAGAGCTTGACTAGCTCAGCTATGCTTTGAGGGTTCCTCAGCAACATGAGAACCTTAAGCCCACTCCCCGAGAACAAGGCCTCTAAGCTGTACTTGCCAGCCACTCTCCTAAGCACTAAGCCAAGCTCACTCCTAGAGATGCAGTAGCTGCCGTCAAGCTTATCCACAAAGCCCAGCTCCAAGAGCCCCTTAAGATCCCTATAAACCTGAGATAAGCTTAGCCCAGTAGCTGAGGCAACCCCTCTAGCCGTTAGGGGTCCTCTCAGCAGAGCCTTTAAGATCGAGAGTTCCCCTTTGTTCACACTCTAAAAATATGCTACTCCAATATTAAGAATTCGCGTTTCTCTGGAGTCTAACCAAGTAGGCCTAGTGAGCCAGAAAATCCAGCCTGAGGCCACCTCCAAGTTCACCAGCCCTCACATCATCTAAACCTCACCTTAAAGCGCGAGCAGATATGAGCACTACATCGCCTCTGGCTTGTTAAGTTATGCTTTTAGCATTGTGGACGGTAATATACTTGGCGTGAGAGGTGTTGAGCCTTGACTCGAGTAGTAACCGTTCATCTTCGTGTACCAG
>QMSN01000131.1 GCA_003650865.1 Thermoprotei archaeon | reverse complement strand
GTTGGAGCTGACTACCTGCTTCAAGGAACGATATACCCAGACAGGATAGAGTCCGGCTTTAGGAGGTTCTCCGATAAGATCAAGACCCACCACAACGTGGCTGGTCTACCCTCAAGAATGGAGTTTAAGAAGGTTGTTGAGCCTCTGAGAGACCTGTACAAGGATGAGGTTAGAGCTGTGGCTAAGAGGCTTGGGCTTCCAGACGAGATAGTTTATAGACAGCCATTTCCAGGTCCGGGGCTGGCAGTTAGGGTTGTAGGTGAGGTCACTGAGGAGAAGCTCAGGATAGTCAAGGCTGCTGACAGGATAGTGAGAGAGGAGATTGAGAGAGCTGGGCTCGCTAAGGGGTTGTGGCAGTACTTTGCTGTCTTAACCGACACGAAGAGCACGGGTGTTAAGGGTGACGCGAGGGCTTACGGCTACACAGTCGCTGTAAGGGCTGTTGAGAGCAGGGAGGCCATGACCGCCAACTTCGCCAAGATACCCTACGAAGTGCTGGAGAGGATATCCACGAGGATCACAAACGAGATCCCTGAGGTCACGAGGGTAGTCTACGACGTGACGAATAAGCCTCCAGCCACCATAGAGTGGGAGTAGCAGCTCCACTGTGAGTGAGCCAGCCTACATCCATACGCTTGACTCGCCCCCTCATGCAGTGGTTCTCGAGCGTCATCTAGGGCTTGTAGGTCGCCCCTCTTGCTCTACGAATATCCAAGCCCTGGCGTTAATGACCTCGTAGCCGAGCTTCTCGTAGAGCCCTATCGCCGAGTTGTTGCCTTCCTCTACGTGGAGCACGGCCTTAGCCCCTGACTCCACGGCCTCCTTCGTTACAGCTGAGACCACAATCTTCCCGTAGCCCCTCCTCCTAAAGCTTGGGTGCGTGTATACTCCTCCTATGGCTCTGACGTCGCGCAACGCCACGTAGCAGCCCGCCACAGACACAAGCCTCTCCCCCTCAAAGACGCCGTAGTACCTGCGCTCACTAAGCCTCTTAAACGCCTCCTCCTCACTGAAGCCCTCATCCTGAGCCCTCATCAACTCCACGAAGCTCCTCGAGTGATCTCGAGGGTTTAGGGGGATCGCTCTCTCCGGGCTGTAGGGCTTGAAGCTCTCTCCGTCAACCGCCATGTCCAAGTACCTCTTGACGTTGAACTTCAAGCCCCTGCGCTTTAGGAGGTCGAGGGCGAGGGTCAGTGGCTCACCGAGTTGCACTTGAACTATGCAGGGCATACCGCACTTAGCAGCTCCTTCAACAGCAGCCTCAACAACCTCTTCGCTAAAGCCCCACACCATGAAGGATGCGAATGGAGTTCCAAGCCACACGAGCAGGTATGAGCGCACACGCCTGTCTTCAACGTCGAATAGCACATCAATCCTGTCGAGCTGATACGTCAAGTCGTAGATCAAGTAGAAGTGCTGTAGAGGGTCATCTATGTACAGCTTGGTTAAAGCCCTCCACAACTCGAAGTCTAGGTCCCTCAGCTTCTTCAGGGTCACTCTACCTCCACACTCCTCGTCGCATTGCGTTAGCTTAACGTGGAGCCCTCTTATCTCTCCTACTCGGGCTCGGTGACCGTAAGCCTCATAACTCTTAGGCTTATATGTTAGAGAGTTGAGATGTAATGAGCAACTTGGAGAACGCCCTTAAAGTTCTAGAGCTCGCTAAGGGCCACGACAGGTGGAGGTCCTCCTGCCTAAACTTAATTCCAAGCGAAAACGTGACTAGCAAGTACGTGCGCTTAGCCCTCCTCTCAGACTTGGGGCATAGGTATGCTGAGGGCAAGCCCTACAAGAGGTTTTACTGTGGCACTCGCTTCATAGATGAGATCGAGGTCTTAGCCATAGAGCTTGCCAAGAGGCTCTTTAAGTGCAAGCACGCATCCGTTAAACCAATATCAGGCACAATATCGAACTTAGCGGTATTTGCCGCATTGACGAAGGCTGGAGACACCATAATGAGCTTAAGCATATCGTGTGGAGGCCACATAAGCTTCGCTGAGATAGGCGCAGCTGGCATTAGGGGTTTAAGGGTTGTAGACCTCCCCTTCAACAGCAGGGAGATGAACGTCGAAGTCGATGAGGCTGTGAGCCTAGTCGAGAGGGTTAAGCCCAAGCTCGTGGTGTTGGGTGCAAGCCTCTTCCTCTTTCCACATCCAGTCAACGAGTTAAGCAGAGCTGTTGGGGAGGTTGGGGGGCACGTGGTCTACGATGGTTCACACGTCTTAGGGCTAATAGCTGGCGGAGCTTTTCAGGACCCCCTAGCTGAAGGCGCGTTGATGCTCATGGGCAGCACACACAAAACCTTCCCCGGCCCTCAAGGAGGCATAGTGCTGTCAAACGACGAGGAGGCCATGGACAGAGTTGAGGAAGCCCTCTTCCCAGGCTTGACGAGCAACCACCACCTGCATAGGGTCACTGCGTTAGCCATCTCGCTAGCTGAGATGCTGGAGTATGGAGAGGCGTACGCTAAGGCCATAGTCGAGAACGCTAAAGAGCTGGCTAAGTCGCTCCACGAGAGGGGGCTTAAGGTTTTATGTCCACACAAGGGCTTCACAGAGTCTCACCAAGTGGTCCTAGATGTGTCTGAAATAGGTGGTGGGAGGTGGGCTGCTAAGACTCTTGAGGAGGCCAACATCATAGCGAACATGAACTTACTGCCTTGGGACAGCCTCGATAGAGCTAGAGATCCCAGCGGGCTCAGGCTTGGAGTTCAGGAGGTCACTAGGCTCGGGATGGGTAAGGACGAGATGAACTTCATAGCCGAGAAGATAGAGCAGGTACTCGTCAAGAGGGAGAGCACTTCAAAGGTTAGGAGGGAGGTTGAGGAGTTCACGTCTAGATTCAGAGAGGTCAAGTTCTGCTTTGAGGGGTCTAGGGCCTACGACCTCCTAGAGTCCCTCGCGAGCTGACGCCCATAGATTTATGGCCCTACAAGCCTATTAATTGTTGAGGCCTAAGGGGTTTAGAGGTCTAGGTGGGTCTTTTTGGTTAAGCTGAGGCTTCCAGCTAAGAGGAGTTCTAGGGCTCTCCTAGCCCTAGTCGTTGTGCTAGCTGTTTTTGCTCTCTACGCGTTCTTGGTTGAGCCAAACCTCCTCGTGACTACGACTGAGCTTGACCTCGAGTTCGAGGGTTTGCCCGACGACTTGGCGGGCTTCCGCATAGTCCAAGTCTCAGACATGCACTTCGGCATGTGGCACCTGCCCATAAGGGACTCCTTGGTCCTAAGCTCCGTGGAGGGCTTAAAGCCCGACGTCATAGTGGTCACAGGCGACCTCATCTGCAGGTCTTCAGCTATGAGTGAGGCTATTAGCTTCGTGGCCCACTTGACCTCCATAGCCCCAACCTACGTGATCATGGGCAACTGGGACTACTGGAGCGGGGCTAACATGACCTCCTTTAGGGAGGAGCTTGAACGAGTCGGAGCAGTCGTCCTCGTCAATCAGCACGTGGAGCTGCGGGTGGGCTCAGCTGTTATGTACATCATAGGGGTTGACGACCCATACACCTGGCGAGACGACTTAGATAAGGCCATGTCCGGAGTGCCCAGCAACTCGTTTAAGCTCCTACTAGCCCACTCACCTCAGATAATTGATCGAGCAGCTGGTAGAGTAGACCTAATACTTGCAGGTCACACTCACGGCGGCCAGGTGAAGATACCGCTACTAGGCCCGCTCTTCGTACCCCTGCCCGGCAAGTACAGGCAGTACGTTGAGGGCCTCTTCAGTGTAAACGGGACATTGATGTACGTCAATAGGGGTGTGGGGACGAGCCTCATGCCCATTCGCTTCTTAACCCCGCCGGAGGTCACGCTCATAGTGCTTCTAAAGCCCTAGCTCGCGGCTACGTCAAGGTTTTT
>QMSN01000130.1 GCA_003650865.1 Thermoprotei archaeon | reverse complement strand
CCCCATGAGGAGCCTCTTAGCCACTATACTTGCCATCCTGCCCAGTATCTGGCTCTCAGCATCGACTACCGTCACAGTTTGGCTACTCACCTCACATCACCCTATGATCTTCACATTGCTTCCTGAGGGGTGCTCAGCTATGAGCTCCTCTATGCTCAAGCTCCTTCCACCAGCCTTAGCTATCTTCTCTCTAGCGGACTTAGAGAACCACAGAGCAGCTACAGTCACCGGGTGTTCCAGCACGCCTGCCCCTAAGACCTTCCCCGGCACCACTACGATGTCGTTCGCGCTGGTGTACCTGTTAATTCGGCTCACGTTGACAGCTACCCTCCTGCGCTTAGGCACGTTTATCCTCTCCATGAGGTCCCTCCACAGCCTCACATGGTGTTGCCTGTAAGCCCTCCTAAGGGCTATTACGACCCTCCTAATCATGGGGTTTGTAGCTGTAATCTCCCTCACTTCTCAATCGCCTCCAAAGCGTTGATGAACTGTTTAGCCTTATCTATGAGGACATCAGCTGCCTTAAGCAGAATCCTCTCAGGGGGCATGGTCCCTGTAGACTCCAAGTAGAATATGAAGGATCCCGGCACCTTATCGACTACTATAGCTCCTCTAGGGCAGGCTTCACAACAGTCGCCACATAACGTGCACTTCAAGAGGTCTTCAGCCACAACCCTGCCTTCAACGAGCTTTAAGACTCCTCTAGCGCAGGCTTCAACGCACTTGCCACAGCCATTACACAGCTCAGCATTCACGTCTATCTTAGGGTAATACTTATACGCACAGGCCGAGACAGGCTGCCACTTAGCGTGATCCCTACCTGTCCCCAGTTGGGCGTAAGCCTCCAACGTCAATGCCTGGCCCATCTCGAGCTTCACTATAGGGAAGTTTCCGTAGACAGGCCTGACATCGGGGTCGTCGGATAGGAGGTTCTCGGCGTAGACGACCATGGGGTAGTCGGCCTTGACGTCCAAGTAAAGCCTAGCTTGACATTTAGGGCACCCTGACCCTCCGCACTCGCACTCCTTCGGCATCAAGTAGCCCTTCTCTGGGGTCGTGAGGGGTATCATGCCCAATCTATGGGCTATTATCTCGTCGAAGAGAGGGGACGTGTTCGTCAATATCACGACGTCCTCGATAGCCATGCAAGGCACTTCAGCTATAGCTGCCCTCCTAAGCGAGTTTACGAAGGCTACACCAACTCCTCTAATTACAAACCTAAGCTCGTTATCGCTCTTTTCTAGCACTTCTACCTGCATCTGTGCACCGCCTACCTCTTAGACTCTCCTACCACGCCTCCCTCCAGGCTTCCTTATGTGGTCGTGAGGTATGGGGGTGACGTCTTCTATGCTACCTATGATTAGACCAGCTCTAGCTAGAGCCCTTATAGCCGCTTGGGCTCCAGGGCCAGGTATCTTGGGGCCGCTGCCTCCCGGGGCTCTAACCCTTATGTGGATGGCGTTGATCCCTCGCTCCATAGCCATCCTAGCAGCCCTCGTAGCGGCCAGCATAGCCGCGTAGGGCGACGGCTTCTCTCTATCGGCCTTGACGACCATGCCTCCACTAGCCCTCGCGACCGTCTCAGCCCCCGTCAAGTCCGTTATCAATATGATCGTATTGTTGAAGCTAGCGTATATCCAAGCTATGCCCCAGTTCAAGTTGCTGCTAGTCGACACTACTCACCACCTCCACCACTCTGCTCTACCTGCACTGGCATCTTGACCAAGTGGACGAGCTTCTCCTCGTCTACCGTCAATACTCTATTGGGAGTTGTAACTATGACGCCTCCTATGGCCACATGCCTATGAACTATCAGCTGGCGGGCGTGGTGTAAGCTCTTAGCCAAGCCCTTCCTGAACACTATTGTCTGAAGCCTCCTCTCCAATAGGTCCTCAACCCTTAGGGATAACACGTCATCGAGCGTGGCGTTGGCTGGCAAGAGCCCAAGCCTATGGAGCTTAGACAGAAGCTGCTGAATTCTCTGTTCATCTCTCTGAGCTAGGAGCTTCCTAGCTTGATGCCTGAAGCTCCTGACTATGGTCATGGCCTTCCAGAGCTCACGCTTATTCCTAAGCCCGTAGAGGCCTACAAGCTCCATCTCTCTCCTAAGGACATCTCTCTTCCATGGGTGCTTAGGGCCCTTCCAGGTCTTCCTAGGCTTCTTCGGATCTCCCATCTAATCACCCTTACTTCTTGGCTTTCCTCTTAACGCCAACAGTTAAGCCAACTCTACCAGTGGTCCTCGTGCACTGCCCTCTAACCTTTAATCCTAAGGCGTGCCTAATGCCCCTCCAACACTTGATCTTCTTAAGTCTATCCACATCTCCCCTAACTTTGAGCACTAAGTCGGAGCCTATGAGGAGCATGTACTCGCCCGTGGTGACGTCCTTCTGCCTGTTAAGAGCCCACGGCGGAATACCGTGCTTTAAGGGGTTGGCGATGACGTCCTCAATCTTCTTTATCATGGCGTCGGTTAAGTAGCCTATCCTCATATTCCTATCAAGGTCGAGAATGTTAACTATGGCCCTAGCTAGGGTGTGACCAATACCTCTAATTCTAGCTAGGCCCTCCTCTATGTTTAAGCTTCCATCTATGTCGAGGCCAGCTAGCCTGACGATGTGCCTGAACTCCTGCGACATAGCCTCCACTCTTACAGATTTGTGAAAAGAGAGAACAACATAGCGGTAAATATACTTTACTGAAGGTGGTTAGAGAGCTCTGAGATACTCCGGTCTAAGCATCTTCTTCTCAAGCTCAGGCCTGCTGCTTATCTTCTCAATGACCTTGCTGAGGAGCTCAACCATGTCCTCCTTGTCGTCTGGCAGTGTTCCTCCTATCGCTAAGTAGTTTGAGGCATGGTTGCACCTGAATATACAGTTGGTGAGCTCAAGCCTCTCTATCATGGTTTTCAACTCGATAAGGGTTTCAAGAGGGGTTAGGGGCTTAAAGGCTCCCTTCAAGTACTCCCTGTGAAGCGGTGTTCCTGGGACTATCATGAGCGTCAATGGAGCGAGGTACTGTGGGTCTATTGCATTTAACACCCTAGCTGTCTCGACAGCATGCTGATGGCTTCTCTCCCTACCTCCAAGCCCAAGTATTACCGTCACTGAGAGCTTAATACCTGAGTCTATGATCTTCCTACAAGCCTCTATCATTTGAGAAGAATTAACCCCCTTATTGACCTTTTTGAGCACAACGTCATCTCCGGACTCAACGCCTAGATACACGAGCTTAAGCCCATGTTCATAGAGCTCTTTAAGCTCACTTAGGCTTTTACCTAGAGAGTCTCTAGGGCCACCGTAGCAACTTACCCTCTCGAGCATGGGGAACTCTTTCTTGAGCAAGTCAAGGACCTCGATCATCAGATCCGTCGGCATAACGAGTGCGTTGCCATCAGCTAAGAACACTCTCCTCACGTAGCTGCCGTAGAGCATCTTAGCCAGCTTGATGCTCCTCTTAATTTCATCTAGGCTCTTAACCCTAAACTTGCGGTCCCTGTAGTTGCCGCAGAACGTACAGGCGTTCCACGAGCACCCCACAGTAGCCTGAATTATGAGGCTCTTAGCTTCGCTGGGGGGTCTCCATATGGTCCCCTCATACCCCAAGTCGAACGGGTACTGCTCAAACACCATACTGCCTCTCGGTTACCTGTGGAATAAGTTAATATTTCTGTTCCCCTCATCTGAGAGGGGTTTGCCATGACCTCGACGCTGAATGCTGAAGAGCGCATCATGAGCCTAGTGGCTTCCATGCCTCCTCAAGCTGCTGAGACCGTGTCTAAAGCCATTAGGGGTAGGGCCTGGTCGAATGGCGAGAAGGGCATTGAAGGGCTGCTGTTAGGCGTGAAGTACCGCTTCTCAGTGGGCCTT
>QMSN01000129.1 GCA_003650865.1 Thermoprotei archaeon | reverse complement strand
TCGGGTGAGCCCGTGCTAGTCAAGATTGAGCTTGAGGAGAAGGTGCATCCATCAATAGAGCCTCTCGTTAAGACCCATACAGTCGAGGTTAAGTGCTCGTTCTCCATATGCCCCACTTGCCTCAAGGTTGCGGGTAAGAGGTTTGAAGCTACCGTGCAGCTTAGAGGCTTCAGCTTAGAGGAGCTTGAGCGAATTAAGGTTATGGTAAATCGCCTCATACTTGAAAGGTCTGGGGGCTCTCACAATATTCAGACGGGTGCTTCTTGGGAGGAGGTCGAGGGAGGAGCTGACATAAGGCTTCCATCAGCTGACATGGCTCGCAGAATAGCTAATGCCGTCAAGAGGAACTTCAACGTTCAAGTGAAGGAGACATACAAGGATGCTGGCTGGGATAGGAGCAGGGGGAGGCCTTGGAGGACTTTGACCATTTTGCTCAGAGCTCGAAACCCTTAATAGCCTCTTAAACAGCTTATCCTCTTGATAAGCCTTGAAGAAGGGAGTGGAGAAGAGAGAGTTCAGAGAGCCTGTGGAGGGTGAAGTTGTAGGAGTAGTTGTCAAGCTCCTAGGCGATAATAGGGCTGAGGTCAAGACAGCTGATGGCAGGCTCCTCCGCTGCAGAATACCTGGCAAGCTTAGGAAGAGGCTCTGGTTTAGAGAGGGCGATGTTGTGCTCGTCTTTCCCTGGGAGTTCCAGCAGGGGAGGGGGGATCTCCTCTGGAGGTATACTAGGGATGAAGTTGAGGAGCTTAGACGTAGAGGCCTCTTAGGAGAGCTTGAGGAGGAGATTTAGCTCATCAGCACTTGAGTATGTCTAGGAGTATGGCTTTGGGATCCGCCTTAACCCCTCTCTTCCTGAAGAAGTTGACTAGGTTGTTCACGTCTCTCTCCAAGAATACGTCTGCATTAGGATGTGTAGCTAGGACTGCTTGGCCGAAATCGAAGAACACGGGCTCCTCATTCCAAACCATTATGTTGTACTCGCTCATGTCGGCGTGGACGAGCTCAGCCTTGCAGTAGAGCTTCTTCAGGTTATCGACGACCTTATGGAACATCTCCTCGTAGCCGTCGAGCTCCACGTCTTTAAGTAATGGTGCTGGAACCCCCTCTTCACCTACAAACGACATGACTATGACGTTCCTATAGACTGCTATTGGCTTGGGGACGCTTACACCAGCTTCATAAGCCTTCTTCAGGTTCTTAAACTCCTTTAACGCCCACGCATATATCAGCGGTCTTGTCCCCCTTCTTATCTTCTTAAATCGGGGGTCGCCGTCTATGTACTGAAGTATTGTTCTCCTGAACTCCCTAGTCGAAGTTAAGAATATCTTGACAGCTAGGTCCTCCCCCCTCGGGGACTTAGCCCAGTAAACCCTCGACTCCTTTCCGGTGTCGACGACTCCATAGAAGAGGTCTATGACCTTCCTGTTTATCAGCTTGTAAATAGCCTCCAACGTGAAGGTGTCGAAGACCTCCTCAACTGTCTTGAGTAAGTCCTCATCCTTCCTCCTCTTCTCCTCCTTGCCCTTGTACTTGAGCTCCTCGATCTCCTCTACTTCCTCCCAATCTTCAGCCAAAGCTTATCGGTTAAATGAACGGTCTCGCTTATATATAACTGCTCCTTGAGATGTAGTAGCGTTATTCAGCTGGTGATTCGGTTGCCCAACATCATCTACAGGGACTACGTTCAGATACCAGTGGAGAGAGTTGGAGTGCTCGTGGGGAGAGGTGGCAGTGTGAAGAGGGAGATAGAGGACACCTACGACGTCAAGCTTGATGTGGATAGCTCTACAGGGAGAGTGTGCATCGAGCTCTTAGACACGTCGGATCCAGCTAAGCTTCTTACGGTTAAAAACATAGTTCAAGCTATAGGTTACGGCATAAACCCTGAAAGGGCTTTGAAGATATTTAGTGATGAGGACTCAGCCATACACGTAATAGACTTGAAGCACGAGGTCGGCGGTTCACGCAACAACTTGGTTAGGATTAAGGGTAGGATCATAGGTGAGAGGGGGAAGGCTAGAAGGCTCATTGAGGAGCTTACTGGGACTGCCATAGCCGTATCCGAGAACGCTGTGGCCATAGCTGGGAAGCTTGAAAACGTTGAGGTCGCTAGGAGGGCTATAGAGATGCTCATCTCTGGTAGTCCTCACAGCGTTGTGTGGAGGTATCTGTACGCGAAGAGGAGGCAGCTCAAGAGGAGGGGCTTCATACTATGGGAGCCTAGGCAGCTTCCATTAGAGGAGCTTGAAGGTGAGGGAGAGGGTGAGGAAGGTGGCTAAGTGGATAGTGACTTGCGCATGGCCCTACGTGAACTTCATCCCCCACTTGGGCACCATGATAGGCTCCGTGCTGTCAGCTGATGTAGTGGCGCGCTTCTTGAGGATGAACGGAGAGGACGTGGTATTTGTCAGCGGCTCCGACGAGCATGGAACGCCCATAGAAGTAGAGGCGATTAAGAGGGGTGTTGACCCCAAGAAGCTCTGTGACGAAAACCACGCTAAGATAGTTGAGCTCTTCAATAGGTGGGGGATAT
This sequence comes from Thermoprotei archaeon, assembly GCA_003650865.1. Classification (GTDB taxonomy): domain Archaea; phylum Thermoproteota; class Methanomethylicia; order Nezhaarchaeales; family WYZ-LMO8; genus QMSN01. The sequence continues at coordinate 1,370 of QMSN01000129.1, read as the reverse complement.
CGTTCGACAACTACACTAGGACTGAGAGCAGCTACCACAAGAAGTTTGTCAGGGACTTCTACATGAAGGTCTATGAGAACGGCTACATATACGAGGAGGAGGTGGAGCTCCCTTTCTGCCCTCGATGCGGGATTTTCCTGCCGGACAGGTTCATAGTGGGGTCGTGCCCCTACTGCGGCTTTGAGGATGCTAGAGGGGATCAGTGCGACTCGTGTGGTAGGCTTCTTGAACCCGCAAAGCTCGTAAATCCCAAGTGCGCTATATGCGGCTCAAAGCCTGAGTTTAGGAGGACTAAGCACTGGTTCTTCGACCTACCGAAGCTAAGCGCTGAACTAGAGAAGTACGTGAAGAACGCCCCCTTCCTCACTGAAAACGCTAGGAACACGAGCTTGAGCATGATAAGGGAGGGCTTGAAGCCTAGGTCGCTTACGAGGGACAACAAGTGGGGTATACCAGCCCCCTTCCCAGGGGCTGAGGGCAAGACGATCTACGTGTGGATGGAGGCTGTGCTAGGCTACATCTCAGCTACTATCGAGCACTTCGCTTTGAGGGGGGAGAGGGATAAGTGGAAGGAGTACTGGCTGAGCGAGGATTGCAGGTTCCTCTGCTTCATAGGGAAGGACAACATACCCTTCCACACGCTGATACTGCCAGCTCTCCTCATGGCTTCTCGTGGAGGATACGTCCTGCCATGGGGTGTATCAGCAACCGAGTACCTGCTATTTGAGGGTCAGAAGTTCTCTAAGAGTAGGAGGATAGGCGTGTGGATAGATGAAGCCCTAGCTATGTACCCAGTGGACTACTGGAGGTACGTGCTGCTAAGCTTGAGGCCTGAGGGTAGGGATGTGAGCTTTAGCTGGAGCACCTTTAAGGAGCTCGTCAACACCCACCTAAACGATACTCTCGGCAACTTTGTCCACCGCGTGCTCTCCTTCACCTACAGGTTCTTCGAGGCTAAAGTGCCCCATCCAAGCGATGAGTGGAGTAAGGAGTACGCGTGGACTCAAGTGTTGGAGAAGCATGGAGAGTGCACAGAGAAGCTCTACTCGTTCAGGATAAGGGATGCGCTCAACGACGTCATGTCGATAGCTAGGGAGGGCAATAAGTACCTGAACGAGAAGGCACCCTGGCTCTCTGTGAGGGACGGGGACCTCAAAGGAGCGTCTACACACCTCTACGTCTGCTTAAACGTTGTTAAGGCTCTCTCCGTCATGCTCGCCCCCTTCATACCGACGACAGCCGACCAGATGTGGAGCATGCTAGGGCTTGAGGGATCTGTTCACCAAGCCAGGTGGCATGAGGCTCTTACACCACTAACACCCGGTAGGAGCATTGCTAAGCCTAGACCTCTCTTTAAGAAGGTCTAACTA
>QMSN01000128.1 GCA_003650865.1 Thermoprotei archaeon | reverse complement strand
GCCCTTGACACGTAGCCTTCTCCGCCAAGCATGCTCCACAGCTCCTCGCACATGAAGGGGGCATAGGGGGCTAACAGCCTAACCCAAGTCTTAGCCACGTCGAGTAGAACCTTCTTGCATGGGGTCTTAGACCTCCTGAAGTACCAGCGCAGGTCATTCCAAACCTCGAATAAGGCTACTTCAAGCGCTGTCCTAGTCCTCATGCTCTCCAAGGCTTCAGTGACCGCCTTAACCCTTCTCTGAAGCCTACTGAGCAGCCACTTCTCCAGTAGGCCCACTGACCCGGAGCCCTCCATCGAGGTTATGCTGGCTATCAGCTTAAACACCTGGTTTAGCTTGTCCCTCATGTCCTTGCAGGTCTCAAACCTCCAGTCCGGGTCGTCCATGGCCTCAGCCGCTATCATCAACGTGCATCTTACCGCGTCAGCCCCATAGTCCTCTATGACGTCCCTGAGCGTTATGAAGTTGCCCTTGCTCTTCGACATCTTCTGCCCTTCAACCATGACTATGCCGTTTACAGCCACCCCTCTAGGCCAAAGCTCCTCTGGGAAGAGGGCTGTGTGCTGAAATAGGAAGAACGTCAAGTGGTTTGGAACTAGGTCCTTGCCGGAGCCCCTCAAGTCAACTGGGTACCAGTACAGGAACTCCCTCCTAACCTCCTCGACTAGCTCCTCAGGAAGACCGCTAGCCTTAGCAGCTTCTTGAAGCGACCCCTCGCCTAGGAGCACGTAGTCGAAGAACTCATCCACTAGGTTCTCAGGCTTTATCAAGCCCCTGTTCACATACTTGGATATGGAGTAGAAGGCCATGTAGACGGTTGAGTCGCTGAGGGTCTCAACTATCCATGTGGGATCCCAAGGAAGGGGTGTGCCTAAGCCAGTCCTCCTAGCACAAGCCCAGTCTCTAAGCCAATCTATGACCTCGAGGAAGAAGTTTCTAGCAGCTTCAGGGTAAACCTTAGCCCTACTTATCAGGAGCTTAGTCTTGGCCTTCCACTCAGGGTCTGAGTACTTGAGGAACCACTGGTCGGTCAATATCTTGACTATGCACCTAGTACCACACCTACACACAACTCTCTCAGGTAGATCATACATCTGGTCGGCTAAGCCCATCCTAGCCATGTCGCTTGCTACTCTCTCCTTAACCTCAGATACCCTGAGCCCCGCGTAGCCCACGCAGTTCTCCTTTAAGACGCCTGTGTGATACTCCTTCTTGTAGATGATCCTAGTGGCCTCATCAGCCTTGGGGTCCTCTTGGCTTTCAACCCCAAGCTTATCCACGACTTCTACAGCTGGATGCTCGCCGAAGCCCTCAACCCTTATTATCGATATGGGCTTTAGGCTGTCCAGCACCTTGGGGTCAATGCCGTAGCGAGTTAGGAGCTCGGGGTTCCTCTTGAGATCTCTCAGTGCAAGCCAGTCGTAGGGTGCGTGAGCTGGTACACTAAAGACTACTCCAGTACCGCTCTCAGGGTCAACAAAGCTCGCCGGCAGCACTGGTATTTCCCTATCAGTTATGGGGGCTCTGCACCTATGCTTTAGGAGCTCTCTCCCCTCAACCTCCCCTAAGACCTCAACCTTCCTGTTCTGCTCTTTAAGCTTAAGGGCCGCCTCCCTGCTTACAACCCACTTCTCTCCATCTACTAGGGCTACCACGTACTTGACGTCGGGGTTGACCCATACATTAGTGGCTCCAAATATGGTCTCAGGTCTAAAGGTAGCAGCTGGCAGGTAGAAGTCCTCGCACTTGAACTTCACTATTACGTAGAGCTCGGGGGATACGCCTTCACCTTCAAGCCTATCATGATCTCCAGTGGGGCTCTGACAGTGAGGACACCACACTACTGGATGGGTTCCCTTGGTTACGTAGCCCATCCTCTTGAGCCTATTGTACTGCCAAGTGACGAACTTAGAGAAGGCTGGGTGATGACTTGTAGTGTGAAACTCCCTTCTCCAGTCCACTGAGAAGCCCATGTCCATGGCTGTCTTCTTGTTCTCCCTCGTGTAGTAGGAGGCCATGTATATGGGGTCTTTAAACCTCTCTATCTCCTCGTCTGGGACCTTGTCTATGAGCTTGAGGGTCCTTATGAGCTTTTCATCGCCCTTACCTATCCTCTCAGCAGCCCCAACAATGGGCTCACCAGTCCAATGCCAGGCGAATGGGAATAAGACGTTGAAGCCCTGCATTCTCTTAAACCTGGCATAGACGTCTAGCCTCGTAGCTGAGAAGCCATGCCCCACGTGGAGTCTCCCATTCACGTAGGGGAAGGGGAAGGTCACGAACACCTTAGGCTTGCCTGGCTCGGGGTCTGCCTCGAAGACCCCCTCGCTGAACCACTTGTCCCTCCACTTCTTCTCTATACTTCTCCAGTCCATAGCTGATCGACCTAGCCGCTTAAAGGCGTAGATAAGTTCTACACAGCGCTTTTTAACCTTAAGGATTTAGGCTTTGCTCGCTATGGAGACGTCTGAAACCATTATTGGAGGGGCCTCTAAGCCGAAGCGCTTAACTCTTCTCTTACCTAAAGCCCTAATCTTCCTCAGTAGGTCGAGCATGTTAATGGCGAAGAGCGTCTGCTTTATGGGGTATTTGACCTCACCCCCCTCGATGGCGTACCCCTTAGTCATCATCGCCGATAGATCCCCTGTAGCTATGTTCGGAGAGTCATCAGTATCTTCTACGAGGACCCCGACCTTAACCTCCTCGATCATCTCCTCAAGGCTCCAGTCGCCCCCCTCAACCACTACGTTTGAAGGCGATATTGCTATTCGCCCCCTGAAATCCAAGTCGCCTCCAACTCTAGACGCATTCCCCGTGCTCTTAACCCCCGCTTTACCAGACGTGTAGGAGTTGTGGAGAAGCCCCCTCACGAAGCCTCCATCTATCAGCAAGGTTCTCCCTCTAGGCGTTCCTTCGCAATCGAATTTCATGCTTAAAAGCCCGCCAGCTCGAGCTCCATCGTCCACAACGGTCAACTTCTCTACAGCCACCTTCTCGCCCACCTTTTCAGCTAAGTAGCTCCTACCCCTCTGAATGAGGTCTGCGTTTAGGGCTGATGCGACTCCGTCAATGAATATTGTGGCTAAAACCCTATCTGAGAACACCACACTTGCAGTGCAGCTCTTATAGCTCTTAGCGTTTAGGTACTTAACAGCCTCTTCTGAGGCCTTTAACGTCATGCCTTGAAGGTCAAGCCCCCCGTAGAACCTCGAGGCATTAGCTTCAGAGCTCGAAGCCATGTTAATGCCATCCCTAGCAGTCACGTAAACCTCGAATGCGAACAGTGTACCTTCATCAACCCCCTCGACGCCATTGGAGTTCGCCACGAACCGCTTGAACTCCACGGCCTCAACGCTCATGTTGATTGAGTACACCTTATCCCTCTTAGCCAAGTCCACAAGCGAGTAGCAGAGGTCTACAAGATCCTCTACTCCCATCGAGGCTATCTTGGAGTCGTACAGGCCCGATATGGAGGGGTAGGAGGAGGGCGTGGGCAGAGACTTGAAGTCCGGGTCTGGAGGACCTGCTCTAGCAGCTCTAAACGCTTTAACCGCCACTTCACGTGGATCAGCGTTTAAACGAGTTGAGTACGAGTAGCCCTGAGACCCCCTCACTACAGCTCTAATGCCAAATCCAACGTCGTGAGTTGCGCTAGCTCTCTTAACTACGCCCTTTTCAAGCACCACCTTGAGGATGTTCGCTTCAACGCCATAGGCATCTGAGGCATCAGCTCCAGCCCTAACAGCCTCTTCAACAGCCCTCCTACAGGAATCTAGCAGCTGCATTACAGCATACCTCCTATAACCACATCCCTAACCCTTATGTGAGGTGAGCCCGTAGACACCCTAACCCACTGGCCCTCCTTGCCGCAGAGCCCCGGCTTAAACGACAAGTCGTCGGCTACTGCATCAACATTCCTCAGGACTTCGAGGGTGAAGCCCGATAGAGCTGCATCTCTACAAAGCTGTTTGAGCTCCCCCCT
>QMSN01000127.1 GCA_003650865.1 Thermoprotei archaeon | reverse complement strand
TGGAAGTATGTAGTCGAGCTCGTAGCTACCAGGCTCGAAGCTCATGGAGAGCCTCCCCTCGACAACCGACATCTCGATTGGGGCATCGCTCACGTAAGTCACCTGAGCGTCCTCAGGCAAGATTAGCGTGAAGTTGTAGGGTGACTGTAGGCTTACGGTCCAGACCCCCATGCTCATCGAGCACAGGCTGTAAGTCAAGTACTCCACGAAGACCGTCGTGGACCCAACGGGATACACGGTCATGGCTTCTTCACCTAGGTCATAGGAGAGAGGTGTGCCATCTGAGTCGTAGACCAAGATGAAGTCGGGGTCTGGAGCGCCTATGAGCTGAACAGTCAGCTCGTAAGAGTCGACGCCGCGAACCTCTATGGTGACGTGAGCTAGGCCTCCAGGTCCAATGTCTATAGTGGCTTCAGCGCTCTCATAGCTGCAGCTGGCGTGCTGAAGTGACATCAGAGCAGCGAGCATGAGGACTAGTATTAAGCACTTGAGCCTCATGGCACCCCCTCAATAATACGAGGAGGTCGGCTTTAGGCTTTCGCTATCTTGGAGGCGTAGCTTCGCTGAGGCAAGTTTAAGTAGGTTGAGATATTCTCTCTCGAGAAGAGGAATGAAGGAAGACATAGTCGAAGTTAGGGTTACAGGTATAGCTATGGCCAACACACCTCAAGGACCTGTGCCCGTAGCTTTATTAGAGGATGCAAATGAGAGAGTTCTGCTGCTCGTCATGGACGGCTCTCAAGCCATGGCCGTGCAGTCCACGCTAGACGGGCAAGACGTCCCCTCAACCCACAGCTTCATACTAAACTTGCTAAACACTCTAAATGCATCTGTGAAGCAGGCAGTGATATACGGAGTCTCTGAGTCTAGGTTTCTATCGAAGGTTGCCATAGACGTAGAGGGCGAGCTTAAGGAGGTTGAGGGGAGGGCTGGCGACATAGTGACGCTAGCCTTCGTGGCTAAGGCGCCTATAATGGTGTCCGACGAGGTCATGGAGAAGGTTGCCATAAACAAGAGTGAGCTCTACAGACCCTCCGAACCCGAAGAGGAGAGCGAGGAAGGCCTTGAGTAAACCTTCTCCCCTTTTTGTGTAGCCACTTGGAACAGTTCCAAGTAGATAATGGTTAAAGGCTTCGAAGCCCCAGTTGAGAGTGGTGGTCTGCGGTGAAGCTTAAGCTCATCCCTCCCCTCCTCCTGGCAATCCTGATGCTGTCGACTGGCTTCACACCCCTAGCTGGAGCTTACGGAGTGGCTGAGCATAGCGGGGAGAACATTCACCTCAAGGTTAAGGCTCAAGTCATGGTGCAGGTGTGCGAAAAAGCTGAGTTGAGGCTACGCGAGCTCATGGAGGACTACAACATCACGCTACCCAGCGACTTAGCTGAAGCACGCCAAGAAGCCCTTCAGCTCATAGAGCAAGCCAGAGAAGCCCTTGAGCAAGGGCTTTACCAAGTAGCTCTTGAAAAGGCGCTAGACGCCATGAGGGGGCTGAGGCCACTCATCAGGTTCGTCATGAACCTAACAGCTCCACCTGACGTAGAGTCTCAGGTGGTTAGGTTTAGGCTTAACAATACGCTTCACCTACAGCTGAGGTTCTTAGAGAAGATTAAGTCGATGCTAAATGCCTCACTCCACTTCAACGTCACCATACCGCACGTGAACGTAAGCGAGGTCAAGGAGAAGGTCTTGGAGGCAATAGAGCAGCTCAAGCTCGGCAACTTGACGAGCGCCACTAAGCTATTCAACGAAGCCAAGGAGATGGTCAGGGAGCTTATAGGCAAGATAAGGAATGCAACCGACAAGATCATTCTGCCCATTAGGATTGAGCTCTTAGTCTCTAGGTTTACGGAGAGGCACATAGCTAAAATCCAGAGTGTAGCTGAAATGCTGCTGAACAGGACGAGCACCGCTGAGGAAGCCATTGAGAACGCCACTGAGAGAATAAGCTCGGCCGTAGCTAAGCTTGAAGAGCTTCTGGAGATAGCTGAGGCTAGGTGTAGGCCAGCTGTCGAGGGCATATCTAGGGCCATAGAGGCGCTTAATAACACGTTGACGAGGCTCAACGCCATTAAGAAAGCTCTTCACGAGCTCAACCCGGAGGAGCTCGTAGACTACGTCACAGACCTCGTGTCAACAGCTGGTAGCACAGCCTCCGGCATAGTTGAGCACATGACTCACCACCAAGCGAGAGAAGCTGTCCAGCACGCGGCAAACCAAGTCCAGGAGTGGATTCACAACGTGCTCCACAGAGGCCATGGAGGTAGAAGCCCATAACCCAACATAAACTCGGAAATCGGAAAATTATAAAACAATTTTTTGTTGGCAGTAGCTAGCCCCAGCCTAAGCTGGGGTGCGGCGGCTTGGCAGTCAAGAGGCTTAAGGTCAACTTGACCATAGACATACACTCCTACTAGTGTTCCTAATAGCCTCCACGGTGAGCGGCTTCATACTGCTCTACCACATACTCCCAAAGCTAATGGCTAGCAGCGGCCTTGCAGGCTATGGGCAGGCAGCTGTCCTGGAGTTCAAGCCCATCGAGGATAATACACATAGTTACGAGCATAGGCTTCCTAGTCTTCTCAGTAATCCACGTGCTACTCCACGTAAGCTGGTTTAGAGTTGCCTTTAGAGCCGTTAGGCCGCGAAGATAGGGTTACGCCCTCTGTCCCCGCCCTTCAACCATGTTTTTTACAAGCTTGAGCACAGACTCCAGCACGTCGCCAACCTTGCCGTGCACAACCACGTCCGCTATATCGTCTAGAGGTGTTGGCTCCATATTTATTATGGCCAGCTTAGCACCTCTCCTCTTAGCTAAGACTGGCAGGTAAGCTGCTGGGTATACTTGGAGTGAGGTCCCTATGGCCATCATGAAGTCGCAGGTCTCAGCCTCAATGTAAGACCTAGTTAAGGCCTCCTCCGGTATGGGCTCATTGAAGAGTATACTCCCAGTTTTAAGTAGGCTGCCGCACTTCTCACATTTAGGTGGGAAGACCCCTGACTCTATGAGCCTCAGAGCCTCCTCGATCGGTATAACTCTTTTACACCTTATGCATACGGCTGTCCTCAAGTTGCCGTGGATCTCAATGACGTTTTTGGAGCCAGCCTTTAAGTGTAGGCCGTCGACGTTCTGAGTTATAACGGCGCTCAGCTTACCCATCTTCTCGAGCTCAGCTAGGGCGTAGTGAGCTCGGTTGGGCTTAGCCTTCATCATCTCCTTAAGCCTATCGAGCTGAAACCTCCAGAACTCGTCTGGGTGCTCCATGAAGAACTCTATGGTGCCTATCTTAGGGTCAACCCTCTTCCAAAGCCCCTGAGGGCCTCTAAAGTCCGGAATGCCGCTCTCAGTTGAAATGCCAGCACCCGTTAGAGCAACAGCCTTACGAGACTTAACTATGAGCTCAGCTATGGCCTCAACTCCTCTCGAAGCCAAGGCGCTCACCAAGCCCCTTACGCTCTTAGAAGTTAGCTACGTGGGCTTAAAGGATTTATGCGGCTACGCTTAGACTTAGGAGAGATTTTCATGGCAATGTTTATATCGTGCTATAGCTCATAAACCTCTGAGGAGCTATGTCGTCTCGTGAAGCTGCGTGGAGCTTCGGGTGGAGAGGACCTCAACCAATGGGTTGGGGTAGAGGACGAGGATGGGGTGGAGGATGGGGTCCTCCAGGCCCTGCGCCATTTCAACCAGTCGAAGCACCTCAATTACCCCCACCTCCACCAGGCGCTTTGAGGATTGTAGCAGCCACATTAGAGGATAGAGGTGTTGAGTCAACTCTATCCCCGAGGTTTGCTAGAGCTCCTTACATAACGGTGGTCGACGTAGTTCAAGGATCGGTTAGCAAAGCTACAAGCATACCGAACCCATTTGCCTCTCTACCTCATGGGGCAGGAGTTTCCATAGCTCAATGGATAATATCGATAGGAGCTAGAGCTGTCTTGGGCGTCGCCTTCGGCCCCAACATAGGCGTTGTGCTTCAGCAAGCTGGT
>QMSN01000126.1 GCA_003650865.1 Thermoprotei archaeon | reverse complement strand
GGAGGGGCATAACGGTCAAGCCCCTGTCCTGCACCATAACCCCTCACGGAGATCAAGAGGGGCTCTACGCCATTCAGATGTTCATACTCTGCGAGGACCTCGAGAAGATCATGGACGAAGCCAGGTCTCTGACCTGCGTGCTCAAGGCAGAGGCCAAGTCGTCCCCTCACATGAAGGTGGGCTGGGGAGTCGACCTGTTCTTCTTCCCATTGACCATAGGCAGGGACGGCATGAGGCTCTTCGGGCTTGTGGGGCCCTTCTTCATAGAGGGCGTTGAGGAGCTTAAGGGGATGCTGGGCACGGCGACTGAGGCCTTCCTGTACCACTTGGGCTTCAGCTATGGAGTTAAGCTCGCCGAGGGCATGATGAAGATGCTGGGCTTGAAGGAGGGGGTTGTGGATAGGGAGACCGTCATGACCCTCGCGAGGTTCTTCTCAGACTACGCTCGAGTAGTCGGCTGCGCTGTAATTGAGCCCTACGACCTCGACGTCAACAGCATGAGTTTCACCTTTAAGATGAAGGACTGCTGGGAGGCAGTTACTCACTTGAAGCTCTACGGTAGGGCTGAGAGCCCCGTCTGCTACTTCACGAAGGGGAACATAGCTGGAGTCGCCTCTAGGGTTTGCGGCCTCAAGTTTAGGGCTGTCGAGGAGAAGTGCCAAGCAACAGGAGACCCCTACTGTCTAGTTAGAGTTGAGCTGAAGTGAGGTGGCTCAGTTGGAGGTGTCCACGTGAAAAGCTTGGTGGTGGACCTAGTTGCTCAAGAGCTTCTCAAGAGGGGGCTCAGCGTTGAGAGGTCTAAGTCGATAAGCGGGGTTTCAGGCGTAGAACACGTGTTTGACGTGGTTGGGGTTAAGGACGGCGAGGTGGTCTTAGCAGTTGACTGCTTAGAGGGCTTAGCTGACCAGACGAGCATAGTGAGCTTATGGCTTAAGCTCTTCGACACAGAGATCTCCAAGTACGTGCTAGTCGTAGCTGGAGAGATAAGCTCAGAGGCTGAGAGGATGATCGAGGAGCTCAAGATAAATGTCCTATCTTTTAGTGCTGATGACGTAGACGGCTTTAGTAGGAGCTTTGAGAAGCTCTTAGAGGTGCTTTAAGCCCTCTCCTCCACGCGGATGAGCTTCTCAGCCATCGGAGGCTTAGCCTCGACTCTCAGCCCTAGGAGGTATGAGGCCTGGTACTTCCTCCTGCACTCTGGGCATAGGGATATGGCGGTGGCGTAGTTGAGCGGTAGGGGTAGGACCTTAACCCTCTCCTTCACCACGTCCACGTGCCTCTCGCTCGTTATAAGGGCTCCACAGATCTGGCACCTGTAGGCCTTCATGGAGACCTTCTCTTTAACCTCCTCCTTGTCGTAGGTGGAGAGGCTGTACCTCAAGCTCATCTTAACGGCTTCTTCAGGGCATACCTCAACGCACCTACCGCAAAATATGCACTTGCCATACCAAGTCTCGACAGCAACCTCCTCCGCTAAGTCGAGTATCGATATAGCCCCTGGAGGGCAGTTCTGAACACAAGCACCGCAGGCAGTGCACTTCTCAGTGTCTCGTTCAGGTGCGCCTCTAAAAGTCTCTGGTGGTGGGGAGGGCTCAAACGGATACCTGACTGTATAAGGCCCCTTGAAGAGGGCTCTAAACCCCTCAGATATGGCCTTCCACTTCGTCATGTTCCTACACCAACCATAAGTATGATTATTAGGACGATGATCCAGAGGGCGTAGACGAAGAAGACCCCGTTTCTAGGGCTCCTAAGCAGAGGCTTAAACGCTGAAGCTACAGCTCTCCATGCTATCGAGAAGCCTCCCATCTCAGCTACCTCGTAGAGCCTCTTAAAGGAGAGCTTGACTGGCCCGTAGAAGTGCCCTCCATGGTAGTGGACGACTAAGTCCTCGCCGGACACGAAGGGCTTGACGCCCTCAGCCCTAAACGTGAACGGCTGAATTCTCCTACCAGCTGTGTAGAGGAGTGAGCCTAGGGCTAGCGCGAAGAGGGCTATGAAGGTCGCTACGACAGGGCTCCAAGAAGCCCAGCTCGACGGGGCCAAGTAGAGCCAGTCTAATGGTAGTGCCTGAGGCACACCCCACACTATGTTGAGGTTGTTCAGCGATGGAAGTATTAGGTAGTTGAGGGGTATCTGTGGGAACAGCCCGAATACTAGGCATAGAGCCGCTAGGACCACCATGGGGGCCTTCATGCTCAACGGGACATCCCTAACCCCCTCAAACTCCTTGGGGAGTGGCCCTAGGAAGACGCTGTGCAAGTACTTTATGAAGGACGCCAAGGTCAAAGCGCTCGCCAAGACCGCAACTATGCCTGCAGCTGCGTTTACAGGGCTTATGCTGGTGGCCTCGAAGGCAGCTTGGTATATCATCCACTTGCTGGCAAAGCCGTTTAGCGGAGGTACACCCGATATGGCTAGCGCCGCTATCAAGGCGCAGGTGAAGGTCACGGGCATCTTCTTGGCCAGCCCGCCGAGCCTCTCAACCTCCTTGACTCCTGTGACGTATATCACGGCTCCAGCCGACAGGAATAGGCAGCTCTTGAAGACCACGTTGTTGACCATGTGGAATAAGCCTCCAGCAATAGCTAGAGGTGTACCTATCCCTATCCCAGTGATCATGTAGCCGACTTGGCTAACGGCGTGGAAGCTCAGGAGCTTCTTTATGTCGTGCTGTATCATGGCCATGAGCACCGCCAAGAGCATAGTTATCATACCTATGACCGTCACAGCTGTGCTGTAGGAGGGGGCGAAGACTATGAGGAAGTGGCATATCACGGCCAGCTTGAATATGCCCAGCAGCTTGTCGTAGGCCCCTGGGAATAGGGCTAAGGTGCTTGATGGGGAGCTTGGAGCTATGTCTGGTATCCATGTGTGGAAGGGTATCCCGCCGGCCTTGGCGAGAGCGCTTATGAGCATGAGGGTGAACACTAGGCCAACCATGAACGGGCTGAGCCCAGTGAGAGCAACTATCTCTAGGCTTCCAGTCTGAGATACAGCTAGCGCCACACCTATAGCCATGAGGAGATCAGTCGTGGCCAGCAACAGCAGCATCCTGTAGGCTGGCATCTTAGCCTCAGATCCTCCAGCCCTAACCATGAAGAACAGGGTTAACGTGCATATCTCCCAGAACACTAAGAATGGTATCCAGTTGAGGGACATCATGGCCACTATGGCTGCGCTTATGCTCCACAGTATGAGGGAGTGGTAGTACCCCTTCCCGTCGTACTTGGCTATGTACCTAGTCGAGTAGAGCGCTATTAGGAAGCCTAGCAGCGCTGTGAAGAGTATGCTCAGGGTGTTGAGCATCGTCACCTCGAACTCCCAAGTCATCCCCGCCATGCCTATACGCCAAACCTCCACCTTAGGCTCGGCCTGCCACGCTATACCTTCAACGTTAAGTTTGTAGACGAGCATTCCAGCCATGAGGAGGGATATGAAGCTCGCGACTGAAGACACAGCGCCAGCAGCCGTCCTAGCCCTGCCGAGCCCTAGCGTTATGAAGCCTCCTATTGCTGGAGCTAAGACCATCAGGAGCATGATAAGCGACAAGTCCATCACTTCTTGCCACCTCCCAGGGACTGAAGCTTCATGAGGGCCTTGACGACCCCATCAATTATGGCTTGAGGTCTAGGCGGGCAGCCCGGTATGTAAACGTCTACTGGTATCACCCTGTCGACGGGGCCAGCCGCGTTGTAGCTGTTGGCGAATATTCCTCCAGACGTGGCGCAGCTCCCTAGAGCTATCACTATTTTGGGGTTGGACATCTGCTCATATATCCTTCTAAGCCTAGGAGCAGCTTGCCTATTTACGAAGCCAGTGACGACGAGTATGTCGGCGTGCCTAGGGCTGCCCTCAACGAGTATACCGAACCTCTCAACGTCAAACCTAGGGGTTATGGCGTCCACGAGCTCTATATCGCAGTTGTTGCAGGAGGCTGAGTTGAAGTGGAATAGCCAGGGGGACTTCAGCCGAGCCCAAGTTACGAGTCCAGTCATCTCCACCACCTAGAAGTATGGTAGAGGAACGAAGCTTAGAGCGAGGGCCACCACAGCTATCACCGTAGCG
>QMSN01000125.1 GCA_003650865.1 Thermoprotei archaeon | reverse complement strand
TTCGGCGTGCTGGGAGGAGGTATAGGCATACTGCTGCTAGTAGGCATACTGTACCAGTACTACCAGGTCTTGGCTAGGGAGAAGGCTATTGAGATGTACCCAATGCTAAAGCAGATACTTGGAACAGAGTAGGAGGGAGACTAGTGGAGTGGTTTGAGGGCCTTACTCAATGGCTTAGAAGCGTGCTGGGCCCCTGCATAGAGCCTCCTCTAAGCACGATATTCGTGTTGATCTTAGCCGTGGCGGTAAGCCTACTTGCAACCGGAGTTCAGAGGCTCCTGTTAGACGTCAAGGTTATTAGGCAACAGGCTAGAGAGCTCGCTAAGTGGAGGAAGGAGCTTCTCAAGGCTCAGAGGAGCAAGGACATGAAGGCCTTGGAGAGGCTCATGAAGAAGAAGCCCTATATGGACAAGCTTCAGGCTAAGTACACTATTCAGACCATGAAGCCCATGATAGTCTACATAGTCCCCTTGTTCGTGCTCTACTGGATATTCATAGGTGTATTCGACAAGCCTGTAGCTTACCTCCCGTTGATAGGCGCTCCAATACCCTTCTGGATATGGTACTTCATAGTGTACAGCGGGGTTTACCCCATCCTGCAGAGAGTTTTAAAAGTCGACTTTCAATCATCGGATTGAGGTGTTAAGCAGTGGTTAGACCAAGCCTTAGAGGTAGACCCCACAAAGTTGTGAGGACGCCTGGAGGTAGACACGTCGTTAGGCGAGTTAAGTTCCAGAGAGGAGAGGGCAAGTGCGCTTGGTGTCACGCAGAGCTCCACGGTACACCGACACTGCCGAGGGTCGAGATGAAGAAGCTGCCTAAGAGCAGTAGGAGGCCTGAGAGGCCTTATGGAGGGTACCTCTGCCCTAGGTGCTTGAGGATTGGCATATTCAACGCTGTCGTGAGAGGACAGAGTTCATGATAGTTGTGGCCATCAGTGGCAAGCCGGGCGCTGGCAAGACAACCTACGCGAAGGAGATAGCTGAGAGCTTCAAGCTTAGGTACGTGTCTTCAGGCATGCTGTTTAGGAGCTTAGCTAGAGAGATGGGTGTGAGTTTAATAGAGCTCCACAAGATAGCTGAGAATGACTACAGCATAGATAGGAGGGTTGACGAGAGGGCTTTAGAGGAGGCTAAGAAGGGGGGTGTAGTCGTAGACGGCCACTTGGCTGGGTGGGTGCTGAGAGACCTAGCCGACTTGAAGATATTCTTCACGGCACCCCTAGAAGTTAGGGCTAGTAGAGTCGCCGCTAGAGATGGGGTCTCTCTTAGAGAGGCTCTGGAGGAGCTCAAGGAGAGGGAGGAGAGCAATAAGTTTAGGGCTAAGGCCATCTACGGCTTCGACCTAGACGACCTATCAATATTCGACTTAGTCGTGAACACACATAAGCTCTCGAAGGAGGTTATATCCGAAACATTAAAAACCCTCATCTCAAAGTTCATAGAGCACCAGGTAAGGCGCAGTTAGGTGGTCGGCATGCCAGCCATAGAGGTCGGCAGGATATGCGTTAAGAACGCTGGTAGGCTTGCTGGTAGGAAGTGCGTCATAGTCGACTTGATAGACGAGAACTTTGTCCTCGTGACAGGCCCTAAAGACATCACGGGGATTAAGAGGAAGAGGTCCAACGTAAAGCACCTAGTCCCCACGCAAGAGAAGATAGAGATACCTAGAGGTGCAAGTGACGAACAGGTTAAGGAGGCTCTCGAGAGGGAGGGCAAGCTGGACTTCATGAAGGAGAAGGTGGCTCCGATACCTCCATAAACCCCCTCCACAATACTTTACTTCGGTGAAGCTTTTTGGGCATGCTCATCAAGGCTGAGGACACAACAGACTACAGCTATGGGTGCCCGCCCTCTGAGAGGCCCATAGAGCTACACTTGGACTTAGGCGTTGTAAACCTAGACAAGCCTCCTGGACCTACAAGCCACGAGGTGACTTCTTGGGTTAAGAAGCTGCTGGGCATCGACAAGGCCGGGCATGGGGGGACCCTAGAGCCCTAAGGTGGGCGGGGACACCCCAAGGTTACGGGAGTCCTGCCCATAGCGCTGGGTAGGGCTAGGAACTTGCTTCAATACGTTACTCACGCCGATAAGACCTACGTGTGCGTCATGGCTCTCCACGAGGAGGTACCTGAAGACCGCGTTAGGAGCGTGTGTAGGGAGTTCGTGGGGCCGATATACCAGAGGCCTCCCCTCAAGGCGTCGGTGGAGAGGAGGCTTAGGATTAGGAGGATATACTCGATAGATGTCTTAGAGGTTCAGGGAAAGCTTGTGCTCATGGTGGTGTACTGCGAGGCTGGCACCTACATAAGAAAGTTATGCCACGACATAGGGGAGGTCTTGGGGGTTGGAGCGCACATGGCTGAGCTTAGGAGGATAAGGACTGGCTCCTTCACGGAGGACGAGGGCCTTGTGACTATGCATCAGCTACACGAGGCGGTTGTGGCTTGGAGGGAGCTTGGCGACGAAAGCCTGCTCAGAAAGGCTGTTATGCCTGTTGAGCACGCCGTCAAGGATATGCCTAAGATATACGTGAGGGACTCAGCTGTAGATGCTCTATGCCACGGAGCTCCGTTAGCAGCTCCAGGCGTCCTCCACTTGACTGATGACATTAAGAGGAGGAGGCCCGTTGCCATATTCACATTGAAGGGGGAGCTCGTGGCGATAGCTGAGGCCTTGATGAGCTCAACCGAGATATTAGAGGCTGATAGGGGCCTCGTGGCTAAGCCCACGAGGGTAATCATGAGGCCTGGCACCTACCCTAAGCAGTGGAAGTCTAAGGGCATGGAGAAAGGATAATAAAAGAGGTCTTATCACCTCTCTCTACTGGAGCCGGGATACCCTAGCGGTAAGGGGCAGGCCTGGAGGGGCTCCTTGGAGCCCCACTAAGCCTGTGGCCCTCTGGGCCTCGCGGGTTCGAATCCCGCTCCCGGCGCCACCTTTTCGTCACTCTACGCCTACGAGCTGTATCGCTTCAACCTTGCTCTCACACGTGCAGTCAAGTATGTAGGTGAATGGCACCCTCGATGACCACCCGCTCTGGTCGAAGATGCCCATGAACCCCACGCCGAGTATGAAGCCTCCCCTCCTAAGCGACTTGTTGAGGGCGTCCATGACCTCCTCAACGGTCAGCTTCGATATCGGCATGGCTAGTCCTCCCAGCAGGACAGCTACATCGGAGTTTGAGGGGTCAGCTTTCTCACCTATCTGGTAGCCGTAGCCCTCAACAGGCCTCAGCTTAACAGCCTTGTCTAGGGATATCGTGGGGACGAAGATCATGTTGTCGCTGACATCCCTTATGGCGTAGGCGAGGAGCTCTATGAAGGGGAGGCATACTGCTGGAGTTCCGAAGAACGTTATCTTAGCGTTCTTCTGGAGCTCAAGCCTAGACACCATGTCCCTAAAGCACCTAGTGAAGCCGACAATTCCCTTTCCAGAGCATAGGAGCTTACGTGACGCCATAGCTCAACCCCTCAAAGAGCTTATGGGCAGCCCATAAAAGCTTTTGGAGGCCTCTCCATCGACTACTGCTTGGGGTGAAAGGGGCATTTAGAGCCTAGGCAGTCGGGGTTTTTGTTTGAGAAGGAGCACCTCACGCTGCTGAGCACCTCACCTACACCTAGGACTTGCTTCACCACCTTAGAGGCAACCATGAGGGCTGAGTACGTAGACGCCTTGCAGCACCTAACTCCATCTATCTCCTCGACTAGCTCAAGCCCCATTCTGACGGCATTGATGCACGTAGTCCTCTCCTTAGGCTTTAGGGGTGTGGACTTCAGGATTACAGCTAAAGCCGCTCCAACACCTACTGGCGCTCCGCAGAGCCCCATGGAGCCGCAGGAGCCTCCAGGCACTACGATGCTCCTCTTGACGGCCGCTCTCATCATCCCCTCAGTCACCCTTAAGCCCAGCGCTTTAAGCCACCCCAGCACGACGCAGGAGGTCAGGTAGTGGTGCTCTGGGCCGTGCATGGGTATTGAAGGGTGAAGCATGCATCTATCAGCTAGCTCAACGAGGTCCCTGCTCGGCTTGAGCATGCATATCCTAATTAAGGCCTCCTCAGGTGACTT
>QMSN01000124.1 GCA_003650865.1 Thermoprotei archaeon | reverse complement strand
GACGTGTAGGAAGCTATTATCATAACGTTGTACTTTATGAACTCGGTGTACGTGTCCCCTTGAGATATCGGAATGCCGTAGAGGTAGACCGCTGGTACACCAGCTTCACCAGCCACTCTCTCTCCATAAATGCCCTCATACCCCTCGCTCTGGGTAGCTGATATTATCACAAGCCTAGAGCTCTTAGCAGCCTCAATAGCCTCCTTCAAGGTTTGAGGTCCCGGTATACCCCCCTGACCTCTAATCACGATGTAGGAGACGTTGAGGCCTATCCACTTCACGAGGGGCTCGAAGTGGTCTCCAGCAAGGACAACGGATTCACCCTTGAAGCTCGACGTAACAACATCCACCCAATCCTTAAGCTCATCAATCTCCCTCTTCAGGGACTCTGCGTTAGCCCTGTAGTAGCTCGAGCAGCTTGGGTTTAATTTGCTTAAGGCGTCGGCTACGGCGTCAGCCATTACCTTTACGTTGGGAGGGTAGAGCCACAAGTAGTGGGGATTGCCGTTCTCAACGTATACGCCATAGCTCAGCCAGTCCTCCCACGACAAAACTAGGCCATGCTGAGGAGAGGGTAGTTGCCCTAGAAACTCCTCCTTACCTACACATACGAAGAGGTCGCAGCTCGACACCAAAGCGACATCTTGAGGAGTAGGGGAGTAGGAGTGCGGGTCAACACCTGCTGGAGCCAGTACGTAAACCTCAGCTTCTGAGCCAGCAACCTCCTTGACTACCATGTAGAGAGGGCTTATAGTAACCACGACGACAGGCTCCTCACTTGCAGCGTAGACGTCTACAGCACAAATAGCTGCAGCGAAGAGTAGGGCAAATGCTACCAAGAGGCTCTTCCTCATCGAGAATACTGTAGGGGCGAACCGATATATTAATATTGCTCAACAATTTTAATAAAAACACTTAAAAACTTACTTGTAGACTTAATATATTGGATGGTCCTTGACGATAATAACCTTCTCGGTGCCCGAGGAGTTTGAGGAGAGCTTAAACGAGGCCGTCAGGAGGATGGGGTTTGTCAATAGGTCTGAGGCTATTAGGTATGCTCTTAGGCTACTCTTCTCTGAGCTCAGAAGCCTAGACAGGATGAGGGGTAGGGTTCTAGCGGTCGTGGCTGTGACCTACAGTCGAGAGTCTGAGAAGACGAGGGTTTGCAAAGTTCAGCACGAGTATGGTGATGTGATACACGCTTACTTCCACGCCCACGTTGAGGATGAGAGGTGCGTCGAGGTCATGGTCATAAACGGCGACTCGGATAGGGTTAGAGAGTTCATCAACGGCCTCAGGGCATCTAGAGACCTAGAGCAGCTGAGAGTGGTTGTGCTAAGCGGGTTAGAGTCCGATTAGAGGACTTGGAGAGAGGGTTTGCTCAAGTAAATATTTATTGAGCTGGCGCAGAGTTATCATGGAGGAGCTGGGATGTACGACTACGCGAAGATACTAGAGCTCGAGCGAGAGCTCATGAGGAAGGAGAGGCAGATAGAGTACCTTCAACTTGAGCTCAAGAGGTACCAGACAGCCATAGATGAGCTTAGACAGGGGATGAGGCCCGTAGGCTTCGTTCAAGACGTTGTCGAGACGTCAGCTTACGTAAGGCTTGAAGCTGGTCAGCTCTATGAGGTTACGATACCACCAAACCTCAAGGACAAGGTTCAGCCCGGCAAGATGGTAGTCCTATCCCCCAATAAAGGCGTTGTGCTTAACGTCGTCGAGAAGAAGTTCACTGAGAAGAACGTGTGGAGCTTGAAGGTTGAGAGGAACGTGAACGTGTTCTACGAGGACGTCGTGGGGCTCGACAAGGAGCTTAGAGAGCTCAGGAAGGCTGTGGAGTGGGTCTTAAGCCCAGTCATTAGGCGTAAGAGGGAGAGCATAGTCAGAGACCACAGGCTTCTCGAGGAGGCTGGAACAGTCCTGCTCTTCGGTCCACCGGGCACTGGGAAGACCTACATGGCTAAGGCCATAGCCGGCTCCCTAAGCCGCTACGGCCAGAAGACGTCTTTCATCAAGGTTGAGGCCTACGAGCTCGTCTCGAAGTGGCTCGGAGAGTCCGCTAGGAATGTGAGAGAGCTGTTTAGGCTCGCGAGGGAGGAGGCTCCGTGTATACTATTCATAGACGAGGTTGACGCCATAGCGAGAGCTAGAACTGAGATAACGTCCGATGCGGGCAGAGATGTGCAGGGTATGCTGAACCAGCTCTTGACTGAAATAGGTGAAGGCTTCCACGTGAACAGAAACATAGCGATAATATTCGCGACTAACCTCCCCTCAGTCATAGACCCAGCCCTAATGGATAGGGTTAGAAAGGTCATCTACGTTCCTCCTCCTAGGAGCAAGCAGGACGTTAAGAAGCTCTTTGACTTCTACCTGTCGAAGGTAGCCGTCGACCCGAAGATATGGGCTGGGAAAGAGTTAAAGGATGAGGCGTTTGAGGAGCTCTGGAGCTTAGTTAAGAGGAGGAGGCTCGTGTACGAGGCGACCATGCCCTCCAGGAACATCAAGGTGACTGACGAATACTGGATCACGCCTAGAGACGTCAAGAACATAGTTCAAGAGGCAGCTAGCGACGCCGCCTTTGAAGGAGAGGACTACGTGACCCTAGATAGACTGCAGGAGTACGTGAAGGGCATAATGTCGGAGGCTGCCTGTGCTCTCTCAGTCCTCTAACCACTTGGTTGAGCGTGGCAGCTCGTCCTATAACCACCCGAGCAGGTGTATGTTGCCTACGTGAACCCTCTTTAGGTGCCTTTTAGCCGCCTCTAGGCACTCTTCAACTTGCTTTCTAGGCGTTATGGGCATGTCGTCCATGTAGTGGTCTGGGTGGAAGACTAGTAGCGAGTACGGTATGTCAGGGTTTAAGCTGGCTATAAACTCAGCTATCTCGTCTACCTCCTCAGCTGTCACGTAGCCTGGCACTAGGAGCGTAGTGGCGTTTAAAACTGGGACTTCAGGTCTCTCACCATAGAACTCTCTAGCTATCATCTCGAAGTTCTCGTAGGCCGCTCTATTTGAGACTCCGCTTAAGGCGTAGCTCAGCTCCTCGCTATAGCACTTCAAGTCGAACTTTATGTTTCCTCCACTTACAAGTGATAGCTCGGCGGCCTGCTTGACGAGATCCCTATTTCCACAGCCATTCCACTCGAAGCATATCCTCATAACCCTCTTGCCCGATAATTCCTCGAGAACCCTCCTTGAGGCGTTGATGGCGAATGGGAGCTGGGGCTCGGGCGACCCACCGAAGTAGCATATACACGTGTAGTCCTCGTTTCTAACTACATGCCTAACGAACTCCTTAACTGTAACTGTGGGGGCTCCAGCCAGCTCCTTGTGTGCTGCGTTTTGACAGAAGAGGCAGTCGAAGTTGCACCCATAGAAGAAGACTGCGTAGTTGGCGTAGCCCTTCTCAGGCCCTCTCCTCATAGCGTACTTGGGGTAGCCAGCTCCAGTCCCAGCTGGGCAGAACCATGCTGCACAGCAGTTCGTCACGTGAGGATCGTAGTAGCCATACATGAGGGAGACCTCGGCTGACACCTTGGAGACGAGCCTTCCATTCAAGTTCATCCTTAAACCGCAAAAGCCCACCTCACCCTCAGCCATCTTGCACCTGTTAGAGCACAGCGTGCACTCAAGGCCTCCAGGACTCCTAGGAGGCTTGGGAGGTAGTCCGTAGCGAGCTCTAGCTACTTCGTGAGCTCGCTCAATAAACGGCTTAGCCTCCTCAAACCTACTCTTAATGCAGTCTGAGCATACGGCTAAAGCCCTCGATATCAGCTTAGACCTCTTGCCGCAAAGCTTGCATTCGACCTCGAGGGCGCCCATCATCCTCCACATGGCGTCCACCTAGATGAAGAGCTTAAAGCTTCTCTTAGTGGCTTGAGCTGAGCCCGTTATGGGTATCGGGGTCTTACAGTACATGCACTTGTTGTCCTCCGTCAGCTTGACCTCGTAGACGCCGTACTGAAACCTCCTTATCACGGGGTTCCCGCAGCTTGGGCAATACGTGTGGAAGCCAGGGTGCCCCGGGATGTTGCCCACGTATGGGTATAGCACGCCAGCCTCCTTAGCCATGGTATAGGCTCTATCT
>QMSN01000123.1 GCA_003650865.1 Thermoprotei archaeon | reverse complement strand
GTGTGGGGTGTTTTTGCTTGTGTTGATAGCGTTAATGTTGTAGGTGTTGCTGGTGGCTGTGGTGTTCTAGGTTTGTGTGGCTTGTAGGTGAGGTGTTGTTTGGGGGTTTTGATGGGTGTGAGCTGTGCTTTTAGGTTATGTTATGCCTAGTTTCTCTTGGATTCTTCTTATTCTGTCCATGGTTTCTCTATGATACTGATCAATATAGAATTTTAAGTAGTCTATTCTCTTTTCTAAGCCGTCAACCCTAAGCTCTAAGGCTTTAATCCTATCTTCAAGGCCCTTAAACCTATCTTCAAAACCTTTCATTCTATCTTCAAGACCATTAATTCTCAATTCTAAAGCCTTAATTGTATCTTCAAGGCCTTTAAACCTACCATTAAACTCTCTTCTCAAGGCCTCAATTTGTGTTGTGAGCCTTTTATCTAGTTCTTGGATTTGTGTTGTTAGTCTTCTATCCATTTCAGACATTATTAAGACCATTAATTCAGGAGTTGTAATTCTCTTACCTTGGCTAGC
This sequence comes from Thermoprotei archaeon, assembly GCA_003650865.1. Classification (GTDB taxonomy): domain Archaea; phylum Thermoproteota; class Methanomethylicia; order Nezhaarchaeales; family WYZ-LMO8; genus QMSN01. The sequence continues at coordinate 3,579 of QMSN01000123.1, read as the reverse complement.
CTTCTCAACGATCTTCTTGGCGTATTCGGATATTATGTTAGCTATGAGGCTTGACATTATTTCAGTCAAATCCGAATCCCTATGATATTCTTGGTTTTAGAATATTTAAGCTTGTATTTGCCTTTTGTTGTGGGTTGGTTTTGTGTTATTGGTTTTCTTCGTGATTGGAGGCGTTGGTTTTGAGCATTTTTACTTTGCATATTCCGCCGGTTATGGTTGCATGATTTTCTCATGGTATACCTTTAGGTTTAATTTTTTGGCTTCTTGCATGGCTTCTTCTAGTCCTTGTTGTGTTTCTGTGAGTTCTATACGTCCTGGCATGTAGCTAACCTCGAGTAAGTCGCCTGTTTCGATGGCTTTTTGTGTGACCTGTAAAGTTGTATTTGCACACTTTGGGTATTGGTTCGAAGTATGCTGGTATTATTAGACCTTTGGCTAATCTTATTAGTTTGGCTCCTATTGGGTTTTGCCTGTTTCCTTTTTATTTTAAGCCTAGCCTCTAAGTATTGGACATTCCATTTAGTAGCTGAAGCCCTAAATACTTCAAGAGTATTATTTCGGGAAAGGCTTTAGCGACTTCTTCAGCTAATATTATACTGAGAAATCTCGCGCGATGGATTGCCCTAAAAGCTGAGTGGTGTGCACTGTGACCCCTCACTTGAGGACTATAATCCCGGCTTTGCTGATCTCCCTTGCATGCTCGTAGCTTCATGCCACTACAGCTACGCTCAAACAGTTAAGGAGTAGAGCTGGAGTAGGGACATTCACTTAGCTGACTTGGCGTTAGCTTATGGAGATGGAGCGAGGCAGGAGCTCTACATCGACGAGCTTCAGAGCGGGCTGAGCTCATGGACCGTGCATGGACTCGACGGTAACCACACGAGGAGCATATACTTGAGGTGCGTGGCGTGGAGTTGCAGTCGAGTTGATGAGAGCTACAGTTCAACACCCGCACAGGTAGCTCTCGCTCAGAGGCTTGAAGCAGTGGTGGTGCTAGTAGCTCTCGCATCCTCAATCCTCATCGTGGAGTTGGTGGAGAGGTGAGTGCAGCTTCAACGCTGAGCTAATCTAGACGCTCTAAAGCGTGCTGCTTAGCGCTTCGCTCATGCTCTTCGCGTAGTCGCCTAGCCATCTCCACTAGGTCTTCAGGGCCCAGCTCCTCCTGTGACCCCGGGGTTTTCGGAGGCTTGCTCGCTATGCTTATGAGGCCAGCTCTCGGAATCCCGCAGGAATGCATCCTCTCAACTGCTCTCCTCGCCTCAGCAACCTCTATCTCGCCTAGCTTCACCTCATACCCTATAATTGGCTTTTTGCTGCTCTCATCTAGGATCACCACGTCCACGTCGCCTCGCCCTCCAGGTAGTACTGTGTAGGCCCTAACCCCACCGTGAATCTCAGCAAGCAGCTCCCCAACGCTGAATGGAATCTCTCTGCTTAAAGCCCTCAACACCAAGTCGGGCTCAGCCCTCCCATAGATACCCTCTGACATACGAAGCTTTTGATCCACGTAGTATGTGATTGAGAGCAGAGGCGACCTATGCTTGAAGTAGTACCTCGACCCCCTAGTCCTCCAGAGCGGCACCTTCTCTATAAGCCCCATCTCAACTAGCCTCTCAAGAAGCCCTGTCACTGTCGACAGCCCTCCAGATATCAGCTTATTTGACGTAAGCACACCAGCCATCTCAGAGGGTCTCCAAACACCCTCCCCTGTTAGCCTTAGAACTGCATCGTAGACCCTCGTTAACGCCCTCTCCTCCTCCTCAAAGACCTCGCCCACAAGCCCTGAAGCTGAAGCCATAAAGTAGTAAGCCTTGTCACACACCTCGAGTACTGGGTCGCTCCTCAGCGAGACCATGGGGATAACCCAGGGGTCACGTATGATAACACCCCAGATTAGAGCGTCTCTCGGCGAGGAGCATAGACCTGCAAGAGCTGACACCGCATCTGAGTACCTAATCAAGTCCAGCTTAAAAGGCGCTAATAAGCCTAGTAGAGGACTCCTCCTATCGAAAATCCTCCGGAGGACTCCTAGACTTGAGCCACTCGCTATCAACCTCCCATTGGGGTGGTGAAGAGCTATCTCATCCCAAAAAACCTCGGGAAGCCTCTGAAACTCATCTAAAACAACTGTCTCCCCCCTATCTAGGAGGGAGCAGGCGAGCTTAACAGCCTCTTCAACGTCAAGCGTCGATAAGCCACCCTCCCTCTCAGCTAAGACGTAACCCGACCTCGTAAACACGAAGTAGTTAGAGCCACGGAAAACCCTCCTCAACAAGAAGGTCTTGCCAGTCTTCCTCCTACCGTATAGGAGGAGCCACCCCTCAAAGCCTCTAATAAGCCTCTCCTCAACCCTCTCGACTACCAGCCTCGCCATATTCCCCTCAGAATATTCCTATCAGAATATTCTATATAAGCCTAGCCCCAACGACGTCCAGGATGGCTTGTTTAGCTCTACGAGAGGCTGTGCTCATACCCTCAACTTGAGCATCTTCAAGTCAACGAGCATTTTCGCGCTTCAAACTTCACGTTAAAAGACAAGCTTTATTAAGTGAGTTGCTGAGGTATAATTGAAGCTTAATGAGCTATAATAGCAGCTCAGGTCTATATGCTCCACCAACAGTTCTAGTCTACATGTTCCCCGAGTACTTTGCTGAGAGAGGTTCTAGGGGGTTTAGAGCTCCCTACTCCAACGTCACCGTCAAGTACGACTCGCTCTACACAGCTCTTGTGAGCGCATCTATGTGGTACATGTTCTATCGAGGTGTAGTGGACCTCAGGCTTACAGGCTATGGAGATCCATCTAGCAGCTGGGTTGTCGTGGCTAAGAGGGGTGACGTAAACCCATCTGAGTATGGGTGCCTCAGCAAGCCCCTAGCTGAAATATCAGTTGGCTCTGAGGTCTACCTCTACGACGTCATAACGAGAACCCTAGGCTACAGTGGAGTAGACCCCTACCAGCAGCTCCTAAACGTCGTATACCAGATGGATGTGAGAAGCCTGACGTTCTCAGCCTACGAGATCGAGCGCTACAGAAGGCATGCAGCATGGCTAAACCAGCTGCTTAGCTACTACTGCTACTCGCAGCCACACATATACAGAAGCGTTATAAGCAACGCTCTAAGCGTTGCAGCGACAGCTAGGGCTACCGTTAAGAGCAAGAAGAGCAAGAAGGCTAGAGGATACGATGAGGACTACGGGGATTACGTGGACATGAGCTACGATACCGACAGCGGCTTCGACGATGGCGGCGACCTTGACTTCTAGGGCGCTCAAGCCGCGATAGAGCGTTAGCATGGCTTTAAACTAGGCTGGAGTATCCACATGAGGTCTAAGCAAAGCTTAAAGAGCGTAGGAGTGTAAGGAAGGCTGGAGGCTTAAGCCATGTCGGAGGGCAGGGTTCCCATCTACGTCAAGAAGGAGCTCTACGAGAAGGCCAAGGAGTACGTTGAGAATCAAGGAGGCTTTGGGTCAGTTGAGGAGCTAGTGGAGTTCCTCCTTGAAGAAGTGCTCTCAGGAGAAGAGGCTGAGCAGGTGTTCTCGAAGGAGGATGAGGAGAAGGTCAAAGAGAGGCTCCGCAGC
>QMSN01000122.1 GCA_003650865.1 Thermoprotei archaeon | reverse complement strand
TCTGCGATGCACCTCAATCTCAATGTCCTTCTTGAAGTCCTTAAGGGCTAACTGGTAGATGCAGTGCTCAAATGACTCGCGGATCACGTAGTCGAAGTCCCTCTCCACCTCCCTCGGTATGAGAGCTGTCCTGCCGCCTTCAACCCCGAAGCCGAAGACCGCTGCAGGCCCGAGGAGCACCTTGACTGGCCCCTCTATGAGCTTAGGCCATATTTTGAGTTCATCTAGGGTTATGGGCGTACCCCCCAAGTACTTGCCGGGCACGGCGACTCCAGCTATGAAGACCACGCAGTGGTACTTCGAGAGCTCCTTCAAGTACCTCTTGACGTCACCTCTAAGCTGATCGACCGTTAGGTAGGTTATGTCAGCATGAGGCTGAGCCAGCCATATGGCTCCAGCGGCGTATCTAGCATATATGTCGAGGTATGGAGGTACACCTAAACCACTAGGTTCGTCGTCGTAGCCGTCCACTATGCAGACCCTGCAGCTCATGCCGCTTAAATATCCGTTAACCCAGATAAAAAGCCTGGAGGTGAAGATGTGAGTGCATTTGAGGTGGGGGAGTGGGGGGTCATAAACCTCATATGGTCTAGGCTCAAGCGAGACCCCCTTGAGGTCCTCGGCTTAGACGACGTTGTAGCGAGGAGGATAGGTGGAGGCAAGCTCCTCGTAGCTCACGTAGACACCTTATCGCAGAGCACAGACGTCCTGCCAGGCATGACTCCTCACAGCATAGGGTTCAAGTCCGTAGTCATGAACGTGAGCGACATGGCAGCCAAGGGAGTAGAGCCCCTCGGCATGCTCTTCTCGCTAGGCCTACCGAGCGACTACCCCCTAACAAGTGTTGCCGAGATAGCTGAAGGATGGAGAGATGCGACCTCTAAGTATGGCATCTACGTGTGGGGTGGAGACATAACTGAGAGCCGGGAGCTCATGGTGACAGGGGCCATAATAGGCCTCGCTCCTGAAGGTAGGGTCGTAGGGAGGAGAGGAGCGAGGCCAGGGGACTTAATTGCCTGCATGGGGTCATTTGGGTTGACGAGCGTGGCATACATGATCCTGCTTGAGGGCAAGAAGACGCGCTTTAAGGCCGTGGAGGAGAGAGCCAAGAGAGCCGTCTACTACCCGAAGGCCTACTTGAAGGAGGGGATTAGGCTCGCCCGTCTAAGAGTGCTAACGGCATCCATGGACTCTAGCGATGGGTTAGCTTGGAGCCTGCACACCATAAGCTCTCTCAACAATGTAGGCATAGAGCTGACAAACATACCAGTGCCACGTGAGGTCTTGGCTTACGCAGATGAGCATGGACTGGACCCTTACGAGCTGGCGCTCTACGGTGGAGAGGAGTACTCCCTAGTATTCACGATGAGGCCCGACGGATTGGACTTACTGCCTAATAGCTTAAGGAGGAGAGTTACGGTGATGGGTAAGCTTACGAGGGACAAGAAAATAAGGTTAATCGTAGAAGGCTCAGAGAGAATTATTGAGCCACGTGGGTGGGAGCACTTTAAGCGTTGAGGGAAGTTCACTTAATCCTTATGTGGATCCTCACGGGGACGCCGTTCATCACCAAAACCTCTATGTCAGCCTCCTCGATTGTCGAGAGAGGCTCTATGGCCTTCCTTATCTTCTGAAGCACAGTAAGCCTATCTTGAAGCGACTTAGCTGCCTCCTCTATGAAGGCTACCTCCTGCTCGTAGCTTGGGTCTATCACGACCTTAATACCCATTAGGTCTATCTCCTTGCCCTCACCGGACTTTATGGGGCCGCCACTTATGCTGGCAATAGATTTCTCGAGCTTCTTTATGCGTTCAACCTTAACTCTAAGCTCATCGAGTCTTTTAAAGTAGTCACTTAGCAAAGTTCTAATTCTGTTTATCTCGTCGTCCAAGTACTTGAAAACCTCTTCGATGTTTTTAAAGACGAGAAGCTCTATGGACAAGGTGAGCCCCCGCTTGTGATTAGATTGAATTATTTTTATAAGGGTTTCGAGAAAAGCCATAAATCGTTGAAGTACCTCTTAAGCTTATTAACCAAGTCCTTATCGTATAGCGTGAGCGCCACGTAGTGTTCACGAGAATCCTTAATCCCGCTAGCCATGGGTTGAGTGACTATGATGCACCTATCGTCGACTATCGCGAAGGCGGCCTTGAAGTTGCTCAACTCCTTCACTTGAACGCCTTGAAGCAGACTCTTTATGGACAGAGCCTTCTTTGACATCGCTGGATCGAGTAGAAGCTTGACTTGAAGAGAGGGGTTTACCTTGACTATATCCCTTACACCCTCAAACAGGCTTTCATCAACTATGTTCGCTACATCTAGCTCCTTGAAGGCGACGCCAATAGTCTTAACCATGTGTTCATAGAGACTCTCGCCGCCGTAGTTCAGAGCTGTCTTGACGCTAAGCGAAAGAACAGGGCTCTGGCTAACCGACGGCTCTGAGAGAGTTAGCAAGGCTAGAGCTGTTAGCTTAGGGCTTCCAGCTATGCTACCATCATCCCTCTGGTGAGAAGCAAGCCAGTAAAACGTCTTGAGGAGGTCTCTTAGCGATACCTTCCTCTTCAAGGCGAGAGCTGATCGTATCGTGAGCAATATGTCGCCAGCCCAGCTGCCATCCTCAAGCCTCCTACGCAAGACCTCGCTTGCAAGCTTAGATATTAGCTTCGCATCTCCAGGATCCCTCAGCGGTATTATGTCTGAGGCTGAGAGGACGTGTAGTGCCTCCTCGAAGTAAGCCTCGACGTTGACCATGAGTACCTTCGAGTAGTGGCTCTTAAAGTAACTCCACGCCTTTTGAGTCACCTCGCTCTGAGCACCCAAGAGCTCAGCGCTTATCCTAAGCATCTTCGCGTGGGACTCTATGATGAACCTTCCATCAGGAAGCTGGAGTTGCTCTAGGTCTCTAGCTATCATTGAGAGTAGGCTTGTAGTCGAGGACTTGTCAACCTCGTTGGCAAGCCTAAACAGGTATATCACCGCTTCAGGGCTTGCCTTGACCATGTCTATGAAGTTCGCCGCCCAATATATTACGCTTTCATCTATCTTGGAGACTACCCCCTTAAACTTCGTCGACACGTCATGTCCGAGGGTGTGGAGGGCGTATAGGCTCGTCACCACATCCCCTATATTCGACTTAGAAAGCTCATCAACCTTGAAATTAGAAGTGTAGCCTACCAAGTAGCTGGACGCAGCCTTGATATTCAGCAATCGCTTCTGCTCGCTTGGAGCACTCGACATAGCTTACCACTGTAGCTCTGAGGCCATGTTAAATCGTCTCTTCCATCTTTAGGCATGGAGGATCGTTGGGATCCTTTACTAGAATCATAAGCTTTAGGCATCTACCCGAAGAGGGGCTGTATAGCAGGCAGTCTGTACACTTCTTAGCAGCCAATAAAGTTGTGGATTCTCGTGTAGAAGCTGGAGCAGCTGATGGAGGAGTTGCTGGTGTTGAAGTAGCTGAGGACACAGGTGCTGGAGGAGCTGGTTTAGGAGCGGAGGAGGCTGATGGAGCTGATGGAGCGGAAACAGGAACAGGAGCAGGAGGAGAGGTAGGAGCTGGAGTGGGAGGAGCTACTGGAGGCGGAGGTACGTAGAACTTGCACCTCACGTGCTCCGGTGAGAAGCACTTGAACTTCTTGGAGCTCACCATCTTGTTCTGCCTAACACAGAAGCAATCCATCTTACTAAACATGTCGAAGACGCCGAACTGCACCTCCCTCTTCTCCGCATAAGGACACTTAACTTCAGACAATCTCAAACCTCCAATAAGAGGCTAATCCCCACACTTTATTTCAACAACCTATGCATTAAAACTTTTATTTGCAATAATCCTCGAGCAAGAGCCTAACCCTAAAGACCACAGCAACATTTATCTCAAGCCCCCAAAACCCACTTAAACGAGAAGAGCCCCGGTTGCCTAGTGGTTAGGGCGGCCGCCTCGTAAGCGGCAGGTCGCGGGTTCAACCCCCGCCCGGGGCTTCAATAGCACAGAGAAATGGTGGCAAGCGGGGGTGGCCGAGCCAGGTCAAAGGCGTGGGACTGAGGCACAGTCAACCGAAAGCGCGGTTGGCTGCTCGACTCCCATGGCGTAGGCCTGCGTGGGTTCAAATCCC
>QMSN01000121.1 GCA_003650865.1 Thermoprotei archaeon | reverse complement strand
CTTAATCGCTGAGTTGAAGTAGTCCACGAAGCTCAAAGACCCTCGACACCAAGATAATTTTGAAGGGAAGTCTATAAAGCATTTGTTTTATTCGGTAAACACCTCGAGGAGCAGCTTGCAAAAAGGTAAAAGGGCGTTGGCGGCGATATATCGTGTGGTAGGCCTTGGGGAAGAGGAAGGCTTTAATAGTGGCTTCTTGGTGTTACCCACCCTCTTGGCGTAAGGCCACCTACGTAGTCAACTTGGATAGGAGGGACTTGAGGTTAAAGGGTGAGTGCGAGACTTGCTGTAGCACCATAGCTCTAGTGCACTCAGTGGTCAATAGCGGGTTTGAGGTTAATCGCATCGTGATCCTCGGGCTAGACAGCGTTGCTAAACCGTCGACTGGAGACCTCAGAGCTGAAGCTCAGAGGGCATTTGAGCGTTACCTAGAGAGACTCCTGCAGGAGACTAATGTGGACAGTGAGTTCAAGGAGGAGTTTAGGGGGAAGTGCAGCTTCGCCATTGCCCCCAGCATGGGGGTCTACTGGGGCTACAGGTTTGAGGGGTCTCTTGAGCACATATTCGTGAGAGCCTTCCACGCCATCATGGAGGAGCTCAGCCGAGTTGAGGGCAAGCCCTACATATTCTTCGACGCCACTCACGGCATAAACTTCCAGATGCAAGCCTCGCTCTACGCGGTCATAGCAGCCTCGATAGTGAAGGAGCTTGAGGAGAGGCTTGTAATAATAAACTCTGAGCCATACCCCATGGGCTTTATCACTGAGCACTGCGTGAAGGAAGCTGGAGAGGAGCCTCCAAGACCTCAGAAGGTCTCTCCAAGCGACGTAGTGCTATCGATACTCGACACGTCCAAGCTTCAGCACGCCCTCAAGATCATAAGGGCCTTGAGGGCGTTGAGCGAGCTCAACGAAGAGCCTCTTCAACAAGCCGTGCAGCACCTCCCCTCAATGAGGGAGAGGGGCTACGAGGAAGTTGAGAGAGCGTTCAGCAAGCTGCTATGCTTCGTCTGGTGCTTAAAGTGCAGAATCCCAGGGCTCCTCTTTAGAGGAGCTAGAGCTAGTGGAAGAGAGATACCATTTAACTCAGCCGAGACCTATAGAGCCCTTGAGGATGTCGTGAGGAAAGCTGAGGGCGAAGACGTGGAGTTCAAGCCGGAGGTAGAAGAGGAGAAGAGGGTCGTCAAGTACCCCAAGCCCGTCCTCTACACGGTTCTAGCTAAATCCATAGGTGAGGCCGTGAAGAAGCTCGTCGAGGAGCTCTACGAGGCGAAGGATCTCGTGAGCTTCCTAGAGGCCGTCAGGGAGATCTACGGAGAGAGAGGCATGACGGATCGAGTTGTAACTGTCGAGAGGGATAGAAGCGACTACTCGAAGATTGCTGAGGAGCTCGGTCAAGGAGTGTTTGAGTGGAGAAGCCTAGTCGACGCGTGGTGTAGGGTTAAAGAGATACCCAGGAGCGCTGAGGAGGTGAAGAGGCGGTGCAACCCTGGGAACTTCATAGCTCACTCAGGGCTAGCCCACGACTTCATAAGTCGAGTGAAGATTGAGGATGGGAAGCTGATAGTTGAAGTCGACTACGACGCTGTATACCTAAAACGCGTCCTACAGCAACTCAACAAGTTCTGTAGGAGGCTGCTCGAGGCATCTAGCCCTTGAAGTCTTAATCCAAAGCTAAAACACAGATTCCTCATCTTTTTCCTCCCCTATGGTTACGGTCTTCTCGAGGTCTCGAGAGCATAGGGGTATCGCTATTAGGGCTCCATCAGACCCCCTCAGCAGCCTCTCAGCTCTCTGAAGAAGCTCTATTAGCGTGGGCTCCTCTAAGTCGGCTTCAAAAGCTGAGTACTGAATTCTCTTAGCTCCGTAGTCTTTGAGGAGCTCTCTAATCTTGTCTCTAGTGTCGTCGTCCGATACGTCGTAGACCAAGACGTAGTGCACGTAACTGTTATGTGTAGTTTTAAGGTAATATCTCTTATGGTGATCCGGTGGGTCGCGTTTTCAAAGTTGAATTGAGGAGAGGAGGAGTGTCTATAGTCGTGGACTTGTCTGGGCTCCTCAAGCTTATAGGCGTTGAGGAGGAGGCTAGCAGAGCTGAGGAGGCCGCTAGGAGGGTTATAGGTGAAGTTGTTGAGAGGTGTCTTTCGAGGTTTAAGGTGTCTAGGAGCTCAAGCCTCCTATACGAGGAGGTATTCTGTCATGGAGCTAGCCCCTACGACTACGGTAGGATATGTAGGTGCATTGAGGATTACGAGAGGGAGTTGAGGTCTAAGCTGTCGGCTAGGAGACACGTCTTCTTCACCTTCTTCACAGATAAGCCCCTCACCAACATCCAAGTAGCCGTCTACAAAGTTGAGGAGAAGCTCGACCAGCCCCACCTCGTCACAGGCAGGCTGTGTAGAGCTGTTGAGAGGATCTATGGGTATACAGCTGATAGGATAGGCGCCAACAGGCTTGTATTCCCACTATCAGGTGGAGAAGAGCTCCCTGAGTCCCTGAGGATCGATGCAGCTGACGTGAGCGTATCGCTTAGGCTTGAAGGGGTCAAGGTGCTAGACCCCTCAATTCCGAGAGAGGCAAACTGCTTGAAGAGGCTTCTCTCGAGGGCTGTCAAGGCTAGGCTTAGGCTCAAGGGCTTCACCGTCAAGGGGCTCAAAGCGTTCTGGAGAGACCCAGCTGTGGAGGATGAGAAGGTTGAGGTCAGGAGGGGGTTTGAGTTCAGCGTTCTGGTCTTCAGTGATGGAGAAGCAGCTCTAGCGTTATCGCCTAGAAGCGAGGTATCATCGAAGATGACCTTGTGGGAGGAGTATGGGTGCAGCCCAGATAGGCTTAAGGCGTCGTCGAGGAGGCTTCACGGCAGAGCAGCTAAGAGGATCTACGATGGCTCAGTTATCAGGATACTTGGAGTTGAAGACGCGACTGTGGGTGAGAGCCTAGGTCAGTCGGTGAGCGTCATTGGGAGGTACGAGAGCCTAGGCCTACTAGCCAAGGTGAGGGTTGCTGAGGGAGAGCCCACAGTCGTGGGGCTGTCGAGGGGGGTCGTCGTCCACGAGGCTCCATCAGCCCTTAAGCTGATATACACCTTGAGGGACTTGAAGAAGATGGGTGCCTCCAGCAAGGTCATAAGCTTCCTCCACTCACCACCACAGACTTGGCTTGAAGCCGCTAAGGAGCTCCTCAAGGCCATAGGCACAGTGGAGCTAGACGGCGAAACCATAAGCTTCGTGGAGGAGCCTCCCGAGGTCGAGCTCCTATGAGGAGAGGAGGCTACCTGACAAGGCCCGTCTTGAGGTTTAAAGGTGGAACAGCTCTAACACCCCTCGAGGGCTTCAAGCTCGGCTTAAAGCCATTTAGAGGAGAGAGGAGGGTGAGGGTCTACGTGTTCTCTAGGGCCTCAACGGCTAAGAGCAGCTTAGAGATGGTTGAGAACCTCGCTAATGGCGTTAAGGGCTACGGCGGGATGTCAAGCTGGTTTAACTGCGACTTGGAGGGTGAGGGGGTGGTCAAGGTGCAGAGCAACGAGGACTACGTGAAGGCAGCTGAGGAGGTAGGCGACGTTGACTTGGTGTTGGCCTTCATACCAGACGAGATGAGCGTGGAGTACGACGAGGACCCCTACATGCCGTTGAAGAGGGTCCTAGCCTCAAGGGGGATGCCGAGCCAAATGATTGAGGAGTCCACGTGCAGGTACATGAGGGCGAACAGCTACGTCCTATTCAACCTAGCTCTAAGCATCTACTCAAAAGCTGGAGGGATCCCCTGGGTGCTGGACGAGAGGACTTACTTCGACTGCACCATAGGCTTCGACTCAGGCGGTGGAGGAGTCGTTGTGACCTCAACCTTCAGCAATCCATTCAGCTTCACCTGGACCATGGGGTCTCAGACTGTTGAGGGGCTTGCTGAGGCCATAGCCTCCTCCGTCAAGCCCTCCTGGGGGGTCAAGACAATGGCGATACACAAGGACGGCCCCATAATGGACTGGGAGCTTGAAGCAGTTAGGAGGGCTATCTCTAAGCTTGATAGGAGGGGGATAGTCAAGGACGCCAAGTGGAGCCTATTCGAGGTCAAGTCGAGGTTTACACCGAGGATACTGGGAGCCTCAGGCCTAAACCTCTATAACCCGGAGAAGGGGGTTTATG
>QMSN01000120.1 GCA_003650865.1 Thermoprotei archaeon | reverse complement strand
TATTGAGTTATTGAGTTACGCATCTGAGGCCTTAAAGAAGGTTGAGGTAATTGCCGTCGAAACCACTATGACGAGAGTATACCATGGCTCTTGTAGGACTTCTTAGAAACAAGGGATTAGACTTTCCCCAAGACGAGCTATCGAGGTGTAAGCGGCGACAAAGTGGTAAACTTGGCTGATAACATCAATAGGATATTGTTGACGAGGGATAGCGGCTACTTAAGACCTCAATTAAGGGGGAGAGTTGAACATGGAATACTCTACATAAGCGAGCCAATAAGAAGGACGATGTTTGGAGAATCGCTGAGAACATCATGAAGGCTTTAGCAAAGTTTTTTTCTTAGAGCGTTGAATTGTTGGTCTAGCTCTATGTGAGGTTGAGGTGTGAACATGGAGAGGGTGTTTAGAAACTCGTCCTACCTGAACGCAATGTCAACAACTGGAACGAGGACAAGGGTGCGCGACGTCAATCCCCAGAGTGGAATGTGCCCTCTCTGTGTAAGAGACTGCCCGTTCCTCTGCGATATCGGATTATCAACGTTTAGAGGCAGAGAAGCGCTTTACCCAGATCCAGAGTACTTTGGAGAAAGCACGGCATCATCACTAAAGGACTATGGCCTAGACTGGTCGCACATCCAAATACTCTCGAGGCTCAGAGGTGCTGAGGGTGTAAAGCCAAGTCCAGATGAAATGCTGTTCCCCAAGGTGTCAGTGGAGACGGAGATTGGAGGAGTAAAGTTGAAGATGCCGATAGCGATGGGCGCTTACGGCTCAACCGACATCGCTAAGAAGTATTGGGATGGCCTAGCTGTTGGTGCAGCTTTAGCTGGCGTGATACTAATAATTGGAGAGAATGTCTGTGGCGTCGATCCAGCATCAGAATTCTCAAACGGTAAGGTCGTCCAATCACCCGAAATGAAGAAACGTATAAAGCTTTTCAGAGATTTTTGGGATGGAAAATATGGTGATATAGCCGTCCAGACCAACATAGAGGATCAGAGGATGGGTGTTGACGAGTACGTAATTTCGAAGCTTGAGGTGAACATAGTTGAAAGGAAGTGGGGTCAAGGTGCAAAGGCAATTGGCGGCGAAATACGTGTATACTCGCTAGAGAGGGCAATTGAGCTTAAGAGAAGAGGTTACCTTGTTCTCCCAGACCCAGAAGATCCAGAAGTTCAACAAGCATTTAAGGAGGGGTTATTCAAGTCTTTTGAGAGGCACAGCAGAGTAGGCTCACCTAGAGCTACTGATGTTATTGAGGATGTCGAGAAGCTACGAGAGATGGGTGCGAAGATCGTTACTATAAAGACGGGGGCCTATAGACCAGTCGATGTGGCTTGGACTTTGAGAGTTGCTTCCGAGGCAAAGGTGAATTACGTAACGTTCGACGGTGCTGGCGGTGGAACGGGGATGTCGCCGGTGACGATGATGAATGAAATGGGCATCCCAACGGTCTACCTGGAGGCGCTGATTCTCAAGGCAGCCCTCGCTTTGAAGAAGAAGGGTAAATATGTGCCAGGCATAAGCATGGCTGGATGCTTCATAAATGAATCCCAGATACTCAAAGCGATTGCAATGAGCAACTTTGATGGCCAGCCATTCGTGAAGACCGTGACGATGGGTAGAGCTCCACACACAGCTGTAATGAAGGCCTCCTACTTCTGTGACCTCGCAAGCCAAGGCAAACTACCAAGGGAATTCGCGAAGAGATACGGTGAAACTCCGGACAAGTTCTTCATCCTCGCCGACGACCTCAAGGCAAAGTACGGAGACAAGGTCGGGAAGGAAATTCCATGGACAGCCGTCGGCCTCTACACGTACCTAGAGGGGGTAAACGCCGGCCTACAACAGCTTCGCGCTAGAGCAACGAAGTTTCGATTCGACCTGTGCGACAGAAGCGACTTAGCAGCACTTACTCCGCTCGCCGCTGAAGGCACCGGAATACCAGCGATCCACGAAGTCGACAAGCAACTATTTGAGCAAGTGCTAGATGCCGACGTCATCGAGTAAGCCATCCCCCCCTTCCTCTAACCAAACTTAAGACGTGATGAGCTGATGCACAACCTATCACGGAGCTAAGCACATCACATAAACTAACGCTTTTAAGCTGTTTTTAGCGCGGTGAGCTGGCATCCTCAAGGTAGAGGATGTGAAGACCATAATGGTGAGAAGACCCGAGCTTTAGTAACAGTTAATCCAGCTCAAGTGTACAGGCAGCTGCAGGCTGCCGAGGCCATGCTTCAAACCACGATTCTTGAGGTTCGCCGCGCCCATAAGGCGTTGCTGAGGGCTCTCGGAGCAAGCGAGAACAGGCAGCTCTCAAGCATTGTCGGCGTGCCTCTCTCAAGCTCTCTCACCGTCACGTCGCTGATGGGTGGGCGGACTTTGCCTATTCATGAATTATAGAGCAAACTTTTAGTTTATGAGCCTAGGACTTACCATTAGGCGATGAAGCCTTGAGCGTCAAGAGTCTAGTTCACGCTATTAGGCTCGTACTTGGAAACAGACTTTCTCGCCTCGTAATTAACCGCATGATATCTCCATGCCCTCATGGTTACAAGACTAGGCTCGAGCATGCCTTAGACTACATAGCTGACGGCGTAAAAATTCCCTTAAGCTGGTGTAATCTTGAAGCCCGGATCTTAAAGTCCATAATATTCACCATGACCAAGATAATGCACGCCGACTTCGAGGTCTTCAAAGATTACGCTAAAAGTCCATCGGTGAGACGGGGATTAACGCTAGTACTAAAGGGAATAGCGAAGTATGGTGTTACGGTACCTCAAAAAATGCCGGGGCCTTTCCTCATAGTTTGGAACTTTACTAATATGTGCAATTTGAAATGTAAGCATTGCTATCAGAAAGCTGATAAACCCTTACCTGACGAGCTTACATTAAGTGAAAAGCTAATGGTCATAGATCAGCTCGATGAAGCCGATGTCGCAGCCATAGCATTTTCAGGTGGGGAGCCACTAATACATCCAGACTTCCCAATAATCGCCCGTGAAGCTGCATCAAGAGGGATGTATGTTTCAGTTGCGAGTAATGGGACTATGATTACAAGGGACTTGGCCGAGAGACTCAAGGAAATAGGCGTTAAGTACGTTGAAATAAGTCTAGACTCTGTAAATCCGTGGAAGCATGACGGTTTTAGAGGAGTTCCAGGTGCATGGGAGAAAGCTGTTAGGGGTATCAAGAGCTGTGTTGAAGCGGGGCTTGTAACAGGCGTTGCTACGACAATCACAAAAATGAACTACCACGAGATAGAGGACATTGTCGATTTTAGCGAGGAGCTTGGAGTCAATAGGGTGGTATTCTTTAATTTTATTCCAGTAGGCAGGGGTATCGATATAACGAAGTGGGATTTGACATGTGATGAGAGAGAAGAGGCTCTCAAAACAATTTACAAATTAGCGATGAGCAGGAAGATGGAGGTATTATCAACTGCACCTCAATTAGCCAGAGTAGCATTACAAGAAAGCTCGGGCAAAGTCGTTGCTCCAACACACTTCTCCATAGGTGCAGATCCCAGCTTAGTAGCGCTAGCCGAGTTTATAGGTGGATGTGGCGCTGGGAGAATTTACGCTGCCATAGAGCCCAACGGTGACGTCACTCCCTGCGTATTTATGCCCATTAAGGTCGGCAATTTAAGAGAAGAGAGCTTTAAAGATATCTGGACTAGCTCCCCCCTACTCATACAACTAAGAGATAGAGACTCCTTGAAGGATCCATGCGGCAAATGCCAGTACAAATACGTGTGTGGTGGATGCAGAGCAAGAGCATATGCCTATACTGGAAGCGTTTCAGGTCCTGATCCTGGATGCGTAAACTTCAAGCTGTATTGTCAAGCAAAGCCTAGGGAGGTTGAAGTTCAAGAAGTTAAGAGCTCGCTTTCCATATCACCTTAAACCTCCTATGTGCATCACGCGTCACCCTGAAGTAGGATGGCGATTTGCAGCGCCAGCATAGATGTACCTCCTCAAGGCTTTGTGTATCTAGCCACCGATGGCACCAGCACAGTTATGCTCGTCTATACTCCAACAGCTCTTCAATGGTCTAAGTTAAATCACGCTCAGGTGCACGACAAGAACTTGAGCTCATAAGCCTGGGCTCAACCAATAAGCCTGAGGTCGCCTATGG